>CAZVGP010000034.1:0-5781 GCA_964626715.1 uncultured Candidatus Saccharibacteria bacterium | reverse complement strand
GCTTTTTGTATACTTTCTTCCGATGCGAGTGTATCGTATGCCATGCTGTCCAGTATATCAGCGCCCGGTGTAACTTACAAGTAGGAAAAGTATGATTTCGTGCCGCTCGAAAGACGCCGTGTGTAGAATCATAGGAAAATATCACATAATGGCCCCGGATCCAGGCTTTGGTATACCCCGTGAGATAGGCGAAGGCCCGTGAGATGCAGATTCGCTATTCACGGGCCGAAGCCGCCATCTCACGGGGTATACTGGCCGGATAGTGTGCGTGAGCATATGAAAGGCGGCACCATCGCAACTATCATCATTTTACTTTGTATCCTTGCTGGCGGCTGGTATTTTTTTAACACTTATATGATAGTGCCGCAGAAAGAAGTCGTCGGGACCGGGAACGCTCCGGGAACCACTACCGCCGGCTCTTCCGACAACGAGCTTCCGACTGGAGGCATGGAAACCGGAACGATACCGGACATCACCATCGGCACCAGCACCGAAAAAGATTTCACGGTGACAGCGTATGACTTCGGTTTCAATCCAAACACCATTTCTGTGGCGAAGGGTGACCACGTCGTCGTCACTGTCAACGATTCTGGCGGCATCCACAACTTCGTCATAGACGAGCTCGGGGTCGCGACGCCACGACTTGGCACCGGGGAATCGACGACGACTGCATTCGATGCGAACCGGATAGGTACGTTCCAGTACTACTCATCCGTCGGTAACGACCGCGCGAATGGCATGTGGGGGACATTCAGAGTCACTCAATAAACCCTGCACGCGCCACGAGGAAGCGCTGATAGCCCGACGCTCTGCGTTACAATGCCTCTATGTACCACGGCACCCATCGGTTCCGCGCATACCGGACGAGCCGCCACTTCCTCGTTTCCGCGGCTCTCATCGTCGTTTCCGGAATCGTACTTTTCGCAGCGGGCTATTTCGTGAATGCGCCGTGGACAAACATCGGATCAGCGCTTGGCATTTCGTTTGAGCGCCTTTTCGCAGGCTACGCCATCTCGCTTCTTCTCGGCGCGGGGCTCGCGCTTGCTGTCGGCGCGAGCCCGTGGGGCGAGCGCGTCCTTCCGGTTTTTGATGTCCTCCAGAACATCCCGTCCTTCGCGCTTATTCCGATCTTCATCGCGACATTAGGATACGGGTCTCTCATGATTATTTTATTCTCTGCCACATCCATCATCTGGCCCATCATGTTTTATGCCGCAAGCGCGATTCTCGGAGCCGGGCAGGAGCTCTCTGACGCGGCAGCGGTTTTTGGCGCGACAGGCTGGAAGCGTTTCGCCTACTACCTTATTCCCCTCTCGTTTCCCGCATTGGTGACCGGCTCGATCGTCGGCATCTCTATCGGATGGGAAGCGGTGATCGGCGCGGAAATAATCGTCAATGCGAAGGGCATCGGTTCGTTTTTGAACACCGCTGGCGCAGCCGGTGATAATAAACTCGTCGCTGTCGGGATCCTTGCCTTGCTGTTGGTCGTCTTCATAATCAGCAGAGTAGTATGGCTTCCGCTCCTTCACTCCGCGAGACACTACAGCGATACATGACGGATGGAAACAACATCGTCAGCATAGATAACGCATCGTACCGGTTTCGGGACGCAAAACCGCATGCATTCGCGTTCAAGGACGTCTCGTTTTTTATCGCGCGCGGCGAATTTCTCTCCGTCATCGGCCCGTCGGGAGCCGGAAAATCGACGCTGCTTCGCTCCATAGCCGGCCTCATACCCAAAACCACGGGCACCATCGTCCGGAATTTTAGCGAGCCGGCGATGGTGTTCCAGGGGCACGGGATATTCCCGTGGCTGACAATCATCGAAAACGCCGCATTCGGGCTCCACATGCGCGGGATGCCGAAAGAAAAGCGCGAAAAAATTGCACGTGAGAAATTGAAAGAAGTCGGCCTCGGAGGCTTGGAAGAGCGCTACCCGCATCAGCTCTCGGGAGGCCAAAAGCAGCGGGTCGCGATCGCCCGCGCGGTCGCGATCGAGCCGGACCTGCTCCTCATGGACGAACCCTTCTCGAGCCTTGATTCGATAACAGCGGCGAGTCTTAAAAAAGATGTGCTGGGACTCTGGCAGCGCTATAGCATGACAGTTCTCATGGTGAACCACCTCGTCTCCGATGCAATCGAGCTTTCAGACCGCGTCGTCGTACTCACTCAAGAGCCGGGCATGGTGAAGAAAATAATCACTATCGGGCTTCCGCGCCCGCGCGATACCCGCTCGAAAGAATTTTTCGAACTTGTCGATCACCTCACTGCGCTCCTTGAACAGTAGATGCTACAACCCGGCGGGTATGGTGATCGACTGAAGAAAAAGCGGGATGACGAAGGGAAGTATGATGAGCGGTACGACGATAACAACGAGCGTAATGATGCCCGTCCAGAGGAAATACTTGCGGATGCGCTCCGAAGATTTGTAAACAGCGTCAACCTTCGACTCGAGTTCCGAAAGTTTTTGGGAGAGAGCTTGGATTTCGGATTCCACACGGAAAGTGTACCCCATGAGATAACTAATCTAAAGAACTGCCCTGGTTGTAAGTGACTAACGATCTCGCTATCGATATTGAAAACGAAATATTCTATCTCATGGGGTGTAGCATCATCCGCCGCCCGTCTGTTTGGGAATGACAGAAAGCGCGCGAGCCCCATGAAGCACCGCTTCGTCGCCGAGCGCGCTTTTGCGTACCTCGGGGAACGCCGGAAAAAATTTTGGCAGGCGGTTTAGTTCACGGACGACATCGCGCACGCGGAAACCATTTTCTTCATTTATCATCGAACCGCCAAGAATGATGACGTGCGGCGACCAATGGAGGATGATGTTGTAGAGCCCAGCCGCAAGCACGGATGTCAGCTCATCGTAGGCGCTTCTCGGTACGTCCTTCGGATGCCTCCCGAAACGCTTTGAGATGGCAAGCCCCGAAACGAAATCATCAAGCGCTTTCCATTTCTGCACATCGAGAATCTGATGCCCCGCTTCAAATCCGAAGGCAGCGGCGTCGAACGCGCCGGAAACGAGACGGCTCGCGCCCACACCCGTGCCGACAGTAACGTACGCAAGGATGGCAAAACCCTTCCCCGCGCCATATACCGCTTCGCCGAGAGCTCCAAGATCAGCATCGTGATAAACCGCAACGCGCGCTCCCAGAAGTTTGCCGAGTTTTTCGCAGAGCGGAAACCCCCTCCACTCGGGCAGATTTGGCGCGGTGAGAACCTCTCCACGCTTGCCGGGAATCCCAGGAATCGCGCCGATGACCGCATCAATCGGAACGTCGCTGGCCGCTTCCGCCACGGAAGCGGCGAGATGCTCGAGCGCTTCCGAAGGATTCTGCGGCGTCGCCTCTTTGAAAACTTTTCCGATACCGCTTTCAGAAACCGAAGCGACGCGAATATTCGTTCCGCCGATATCGAAGCCGATAATCATATTCCCATCATATCGAGAATAAGCGTACCCCACGTGAAATCGCGCGCACCATACCCGCGCCCCGTTTCGGGACTAAAATACTCCCTGAATCCGTTTTTCTCGATGAGCGTTGTACTTGCTTCAAGAATCTCTTTCGCCTCGTTGAAGAATCCGTATGCGGTAAGACCTTTATGGATAAACCAGTGTGGCGCCATCCATACGGGGCCCCTCCAGAAACTATCGGGGCGGTACGCGGGCTCTTGTTTCGAGACGGTGCGGATGCCGAAGGCGCTTCTGAACGTTGCTTCGTTCCGGAAATGTTTCTCTACGAGCGCACGGGCTTCTTCCGGCGTGTAGAGATCCGCAAACAGAGGCGTGAAATGCGCCCAGGTCGCGATAGCAATCGGCTTGTAATCGTGATCCATCGCCGACCAAAAGACGCCATCTGCGAGCAACCGTTCGCGCATCGCCGTCTTCACGAGACCCGCATGGAGCATGGCGAAATCGTCTCCTTTCTGGTGTCCCAGAAGCGACGCGATGCGCGCGAGAATTTGCAGATTCTTGACAAGAATCGAATTAAACGGGACGTCCTTCACCCAGAAGTTCCTGCTCATGCAGATTGCCGCCTCGAAATTGCAGGTGCGGTTATCCCTGACCAGCTGGAGTCGTCTGCGGATGTGCGTGAAAAATCCCACATCCGACGGGACGTGTATGGCGGCATCGAATCGCGGCGAATTATCTTCGCCCGATTCATCGGGATTGATGATGCCTGCAAGATGGTGGTCCTGCGGGTCTCGCGTTCCGATGATGCATTGATAATACGACAGGAGCGGCTGGTAGATTTCTTCAAGAAACGACTGGTCACCGGTGCGTCGGTATATTTCCCATGCCGCATAGGCGATCATGGGCGGCTGCGTGATGGAGCTCGTTCCTTTTTTCCCCCACGCGACGAAATATGGACGGGTAAGAGTCGGCTTCCAGAAGATGATATGCGGCAACATGCCGTCTGGGAATTGTTTCGACAAAAGAGATTTCAGCTCCTCTTTGGCTGCATCAGGATCGAACGACGCGAGCACGATCGCGTGGAAGCAAGAATCCCAGAGCCACTGGTAGGGATATGTGCCGGGAGAGGGGACGGTGTACTGGTGCCCGTCAGTCACGCGCCGGTTCGAGACAAGAAGAGAGCGCGCTTCCTTCACGATATCCATGCTAACGAGTATACCCCGTGAGATGACACCTTCGTCGACCTTACTGAATAATGATCGGGAAAGAAAGCGACGCATCCTGCGATGAGTCGCCCGACGGATTGTCTTTCTTAAGGATAATCGTCGCCGGACCGATATAGGCAGCGGTGAGATCAACCGTGGCGGTAAATGGAACGAAATTCTCCGTCATCCAATCGCTACCCGCCCTCCCCTGCCCGCTGCCAATGACCGCGCCGTTTGAACTAAGAACCTGAGCGGGAAACACGGCCTCGAAATACCAATTGCCGCGTGCGAAGCCGCTGATGACAATGCTCTGTTTTACACTATCTCCCGGATGCGGCGAGGTCACGAAAATCGAATCCTCCGACGCGTTCGCATAGGTGTAGGTGTAGGAGCTGCGCGAAGCGGCCGGATGCATGCCCGAAAAACTACCGCGCTCAAGCCCGTACCATGCGACAAGCCCCACGCCGACGATAACAGCAGCAATAAAAAATTTGCTCATATAATTTGCAACTACCCGAAGGTGAAGGTGAATGCCTGAACACCCGGATCGAGGAACTGTATTTCAAGGATGTGCGTTTCATAGCTGCCGTGAAAATCGACGAGCGTGTAGAGCTCTTGCATCGAAATCGTTACGATGCCGTTTTTCACGTCCGCTCCCGCATTCGCTGTGGTAATCGGTTCTCCGTCAAGCAGTATCTTCGCGCGGATAGATCCTCCGGGAGCGCCCGCGACGAAATGCACCTTGTCAGCCGAGAAGTTCAGCCGGATGGAGCCGGGCGTTTTGGGAAGCTCGGCATACTCGGGCGTTATGGTCCACATTCCCGAAAGTTGGTAACCCTGCCAGCCATTCGCATCGGAAAATGAGTAGGAACATGCGGTTGAGACACACGAAGGGCTTGGTAGGTTCGCGAGATATTCGAGCCTATTCGCGCCGAGATACGTTTCCGGACTGATTGTTTGGTTCGGACTGGGAGCACCCACGCTCGGCACACCTGTTTTCATGGCAATGACACCGGTTTCGCCAAGAACCTGTTTCCGCTCATTCAAGAGTTTTACGATTTCGGCTTCGGTGGCGTCGTACCCCCCTTCGCCGATGTGGTCCTCTGCGATAAACCCGTCGATGTCAATAAGATATTCATGCGGCCAGTAGTTGTTCCCGTA
>CAZVGP010000033.1:1695-5926 GCA_964626715.1 uncultured Candidatus Saccharibacteria bacterium | reverse complement strand
ATCTCACGGGGTATACTGCGACCGTATGAGCCTTGAAGAGACCGTTCGCGCTCTCATGCAAGAAGGGAAAGGTATTCTCCTTGTGGGAGAAACGACTGAAACCGAAAACGAGCGGCTCGCTTCGTTCGGCGCAAGTTCCGAAGATGCGCGCCGCGCGTACCGCGAACTTCTCTTCACGACGCCGGGCATCGACGAGCATCTCTCCGGTATCATCCTTTCTCCGGAAGGAGTGCATGAAGCGGCATCGGATGGCACCGCGTTTCCGAAACTCATCGCTTCGAAAAATATTTCCGTGGGCGTTCTCTTTGATGAGAAAACCGACGACATGAAACTTTCTGAAACAGTGCGCGAGTACGCGTCGCACGGTGTTGCGTTTGCCGCGTTCGTCGCTCGCGCTTCCGCCTCGGATGAGCCGATGACTGATGAGTTGCAGAAAAATATCACGGCACTCGCTCATCGTGCAATAATCGCGCATGCCGAGAACATCGCACCTGTGCTTCTCGTTGACGTGTCGATGTACGGCGTGCACGCCGCAGCGCACGCGGAAGACATCATCGTCGAAGCGCTGTCTCTTCTTTCCGATTCGCTGAAATCGGAAGGTGCCGATATCAAAAACATGATCATCGGCGTCTCGATGGCAGTGTCGGGGAGCGACAATCCGGCCCGCGCGGACTCAAGCGAAGTCGCGGAGCGCACCGTCCGCGCGGCGACGACCGCGATCCCTGAAAACGTCGGCGGAGTCGTCTTCCTTTCTGACGCGCAGGATCCCGAAGAGGCGACAGCGAACCTCAATGCTCTTGCACGCTTGGAGCCCTTGCCGTGGCCCATCGCGTTTTGCTTCTCGAGAGCGCTTCAGGACCCGGTGCTTGCCGCATGGAAGGGGAGCGAGGAGAATTTCGCCGATGCGCAGGCGGTTTTCGAAGAGCGTTTGTCGCTTCTTTCGCGCGCGGATGCTGCCGGATATTCGAAAACGCTCGAAGAGGCGTGAATGGAGAGTTATTTTTTGACAGAACTCTCTTTTTGGTACGCTACAGCTGCCGAAGTCTGACTTTTTGAAAAATCTTCTTTTCGATTTTTCATTCCCTTTTCGAGAGGATGCATTTTATTTCAGAAATCAGAGACGCCGCAAGCCTGCTTTGCCGGCTCGTTTGACAAATCTACTTTTTCTTGTTCTTCCATTTTTTCGGCGATTATCCACATTGTTTTTTTCGTTGTCTCGCGGCCGGAAGGGAGTACAATGCCATGACCGATTGCTGAACGAACAAAACGACATTCCCATTTCCGCTCACGCAACCGATCGTTTATCAATATCACCAGTTTCTAGTCACCACCGAGTGATTCATACATCCGACCATGACCACGCTCCCGAAGATCAAGAAACGAAACGGCACGATAGCCGATTTCAATCAGGAAAAAATCGTTTCTGCGGTCAGTCGGGCGTTCCTTGAGGTCTTGAAAGACCTTCACAGCGAAGATGCGCTCGCGATAGGCGCCCTCGTGACGAGCGCAGTCAAGCTCCGCTACGCGGGGACGGCCGCCGTGCCCTCTGTCGAGGAGATACAGGACCTCGTCGAGCATGCTTTGATGGAGCGCGGCTACTACGATGTCGCGAAAGCGTACATCATCTACCGCTACGAGCACACGAAGATCCGGCAGGAGGCGCAGGAAGAGGTCGCGAAGAAAATCGAGGAGCGCGAACTCTTGATCGTGAAGCGCGATGGCACGCGGGAAATTTTTTCGGTAGAAAAAATCCGGAAGACTCTGAACGCGAGCATCGCTCCGGAGAATCAAAGCGTGGTTGATGTCGATTTTTTTATCGCGCAGGTGCAGCGCGAAGTCTATGATGGCATCTCGACCGAAGAGATCGATCGCACGCTCATCATGGTAGCGCGGGCGATGATCGAGCGCGACCCTGCATACAACCAGCTCGCCGCACAGCTCTTGCTGAACTCTCTCTACGCCGATGCGTTCAACGGCGACGCTGTATCCATCACCTCTCCCGATTTCGACGCGACGTACCGCCAGACGTTTGTCGCGAATGTGAAGCGCGCGGTCGAGCTGAAAGTGCTGGACGAGCGCATCCTTTCATTCGATCTCTCGAAGCTTTCGGCGGCGCTCCGGCCCGAACGCGATCGTTTGTTCAAATATATCGGTGTCGCGACGCTCTCGGACCGCTACCTTCTCAATGACCGCGTGCACAAGCGCGTGCTCGAGACGCCGCAGATGCTCTACATGCGGGTCGCGATGGGCATCGCCTTGAATGAAAAAGAGAACCGCGAAGCGTGGGCCATCCGCTTCTACGAAATCCTCTCCACGATGCGTTTTGTCCCGTCAACACCCACCCTTTTTCATGCCGGGATGCCGCGCGCACAGCTCTCCAGCTGCTATTTGAATACCGTCGAGGACGATCTGGACCACATTTTCAAGGTCTACGGCGACAACGCCCAGATGTCCAAGTGGGCGGGCGGCATCGGCACCGACTGGACGAACCTCCGCGCAACCGGTGCTCTCATCAAGAAGGCGGGCATCACCTCGCAAGGCGTCATCCCGTTTTTGAAGATCGCAAACGACGTCACGGTCGCTATCAACCGCTCCGGCAGGCGGCGCGGCGCGACCGCGGTCTATCTCGAAACGTGGCACTACGACATCGAAGACTTCTTGGAGCTTCGCAAGAACACCGGCGACGAGCGCCGCCGCACGCACGACATGAATACCGCGAACTGGATTCCGGATTTGTTCATGAAGCGCGTGCGCGAGGACGGGGAGTGGGCGCTCTTCTCTCCGGATGAGACGCCGGATCTGCACCACATCTACGGCAAAAAATTCGAAGAGGCGTACATCGCATATGAAAAACTCGCTGATGAAGGAAAGATAAAACTTTTTAAGAAAGTAAAAGCGATGGATCTCTGGAAGAAGATGCTCGCGATGCTCTACGAGACGGGACATCCGTGGATGACCTGGAAGGATCCATCGAACATCCGCTCGCCGCAGGATCATGCCGGCATCGTCCACAACTCGAACCTCTGCACGGAAATCACGCTCAACAATTCCAAGGATGAGACGGCGGTCTGCAATCTCGGCTGGATAAATTTCGGCGTGCACGTTTCCCAGGGCGCATTCGACCGCGAGAAAGTGAAAGAGACGGTGACGGTCGGGATGCGCATGCTCGACAACGTCATCGATCTTAATTTCTATCCGACGATCGAAGCAAGAAACTCAAACATCCGCCACCGCCCCGTGGGTTTCGGTGTTGGCGGCTTTCAGGATGCTTTGTACCAACTTGATATCGACTTCGCATCGGATGAGTGCGTCCGGTTCGCGGACGAGAGCATGGAAATCGTCTCCTACTACTCGATACTCGCTTCGGCCGAACTTGCGAGCGAGCGGGGGAGCTATGAGTCATTCACAGGCTCGAAGTGGGACAGGGGAATCCTTCCGGTTGACACCATTGCGCTTCTTGAAGCAGAGCGCGGAGAAGCAATAGACGTTTCGCGCGAAGGCACACTCGACTGGAGTGTCGTTCGCGAAGCCATCAAGAAGCACGGTATGCGCAATTCCAACTGCATGGCGATTGCGCCCACGGCCTCGACTTCGAACATCGTCTCCGTCGTTCCATCCGTTGAGCCGGTCTACAAGAATATCTACGTTGAGGCAAACATCAGCGGCGATTTCACCGTGGTAAACCCGTACCTCGTCGAGGATTTAAAAAAGCTGGGTCTCTGGAACGACGCGATGTTGAACGAACTCAAGTACGAGGACGGTTCTATTGCGCGCATCGCCGGCATACCGGAGCGGTTGCGCGACAAGTATAAGGAAACGTTCGAGATGGACATGCGTTGGATCATCAAAGCGGCGGCGCATCGCGGGAAGTGGATTGACCAATCACAGTCCTTGAATATCTTTTACCGCGGCTCCTCGGGTAAGGAGATTTCCGAAATCTATTTCTACGCGTGGCAGATGGGGCTTAAGACCACCTACTACCTCCGGACGCTTGCAGCAACGCAGGTCGAGAAATCGACCATATCGACAAAAGAATTTGGCTCGACGCACACGCGCGACCATGAAACCAAAACCGAAGCCCCCGCTGTCGCGGCAGTCCGGGCGACGATCGTAACGCCCGCGATCACAGAATCTGTTACTGCGGCCGCAGTGCTGTCACCTCTCGTGATGCCGAAACGCACCTACATTCTTCATCGGAAGCTGGATGCCCTGTGTGAATCATGTGAGTGAT
>CAZVGP010000033.1:0-1595 GCA_964626715.1 uncultured Candidatus Saccharibacteria bacterium | reverse complement strand
CGCACCTACATTCTTCATCGGAAGCTGGATGCCCTGTGTGAATCATGTGAGTGATATGAAATGTGATACCAATATACGAATGCATGCAAATGTTACGAATAAAAATTCCTGGCGTTGTTTATTAGCTTATTCGTATCATTCGAGCGATTGCTATTCGTAAAATATTCGTCGTATGCCCATCTCGAAAAACGCCAAAACTGTCGACATCAACAAGCGCCGCATCATAAACGGCGAAGAGGCCGATGTCATCCAGCTCTACCCCATCAAGCACAAGTTCGCGTGGGAGTACTACAACCGCGCCAACGCGAACCACTGGCTCCCGACCGAGATCTCCATGCAGCTCGACATCGAGCAGTGGAAATCGCCGAATGTGCTCTCCCCAGACGAACGGAAAGCGTTCGAGACGGTCCTCGGATTTTTCACGACAGGGGACTCCATCGCCGCAAACAATATCGTCATAGGGTTTTACAAACATGTCACCTCGCCCGAGGTGAGGATGTATCTTTTGCGCCAAGGATTCGAAGAGGCGGTCCATACGCACTCGTACCAGTACATCGTCGAATCCCTCGGCATGGATCAGTCGCGAATCTTCAACATGTACCGCGAGATTGACGCGATCTATAACAAGGAGGATTTCATCTTAAGCTTTAACGAAGGCATTTTTGACGGCAATTTCAAGACGGGGACACTCGAGAACGACAGGAAGTTCCTTGAGAACTGGTGCGTCTTCTCACTCATCTTTGAAGGCATCTACTTTTACAGCTCATTTGCCGTCATGTTCGGCTTCCAGCGCCAGCACAAGCTCACGGGTTCTGCCGAGCAGATCCAGTACATCATGCGCGACGAGTCCATGCACTTGAATTTCGGGATCGAAATCATTAACGCCCTCAAAGAGGAGAATCCGGAGTTGTGGAGCAAGGAATTTCAGGATCGCATCATTGATTTGGTCCGGCGCGGCACGACGCTCGAATACGCCTTCGCGCGCGAGGTCTTCCCGAAAGGCATCTTTGGCCTCAATGCCGACGGATTTCGTCAGTACATCGAGCACATCGCGGATAGGCGCTTGGAGCGCGTGGGCTTGCCCGCGCAGTACAACGTCACGAATCCGTTCCCGTGGATGAGCGAAGCGATAGACCTCTCGAAGAAGAAGAATTTCTTCGAGACGCGCGTGACCGAATACAAGACCGGTGGGGCTTTGAACTGGTGAGGGGCCGCTCGGCAGTGGTTTTGCGGAGTCCGCATATTCCGCTGCTGCGGAATTGCTCAAGCCTCACTCGCCTCCGCTCGCTCCGGAGCCTCCGCAAAACCACACCCTCGCTTTAAGTGTAGGGAAAGTGAATTGTGCAATCGCGCCTGGTCACAGGATTTGACAAAAACAAATTAGCAGACTATAGTTCTTGATGTTTCGATTATTTTAGTTTAACTGAAAAATATGACTAGACGTGACCCACGGCCAACGCTGAATGGCGGAGAGGGAGTCAATACATGTGCAGGAATTCCTGACAGCGAAAACAGGGAATGTGAAGGATATTATTTCGGCCGTAGCGGTGCTCGTTACGGGCCATATCCAGGAAAATGTGAAAGGGGGGAGTGTA
>CAZVGP010000032.1:0-6056 GCA_964626715.1 uncultured Candidatus Saccharibacteria bacterium | reverse complement strand
AAAACTGGTTTTGCCGCGCCCGCGAAGCGGGCGCGGCTTTTTTTCTACCAGCTACTTTATACGGTAGTAGGTTCACAACGCATTGACATGCCCCCTATTTACCCTAGAATGACACCCTATAGGGATTTACGGATTTAAATTCCTGAGTTGAAAAAGAACCATCATAAGCAATTCTGGAAACTGGGGCGTGACGAGTACAACACCCAGTTTTTTGATATAACCGCCGACGGCAGCCTCATGGTAAAGGAGGGAAATTACCAGCACAACATCTACGAGCTCATAAAAAAATACGGATCACCGCTCGAAGTTGTATTCCCGTTTGTGCTCGAGAGTCGTGTCCGTAACCTCATTGATATATTCGACGCGTACATAAAGCTTTATGCCTACCGAGGCAAATTTTTCTACCACTATGCGATGAAAGTCAATCAGAATAAGGAGTTTGTCCTTCCGGTCATCTCGGAGGGTGGGCATTTCGACGTCGCGTCGGTCAACGAATTGTGGATCGTGAAGCGCATGCTCGAACAGCAGCGCTTCAATCCGAAAATCCGGGTTATCTGCAATGGTCCCAAGACCGAGCAGTACATCGCCTTGATTGAGGAATTACGCGCGAAAGGTCTCATCATCATCCCCATCATCGAGGATTATCAGGAGTTGGAGCGTTTCAAAAACTACAAGGGCGAAACAGGCCTCCGTCTCAACATGAACCTGCGGGTGCAGTCGCATTGGGACAAGCGCTTCAATCGCTATGGTTTCAGAGAGGATGAAATACTGAAGTTAGGAAAGCTTCGGAATCTCAGCATCCTTCACTACCATATCTCTTCCCAGATTGAAAGAGTCGATGGATTAATCGATCCGTTCAAGCGCGCCTTGTATATCTACCAGAAGTTGCGGGAAAAGAACCCAAGCCTGGACACGATCGATATGGGCGGCGGCGCAGGTGTCCCTTACGAGAAGAAAGGGAAATTTTATAGCGGCAAGTCAGCCATTAACCGAGTCGTGAAAACCGCCAAGAATTATTGCGATAAAGCGGCGATCAAACATCCTAATCTTATTGTCGAGTGGGGAAGATACGTCGCAGCGCCCGCGCAGATCACCCTCTACAAGATACTGACAGAAAAGACCGTGACGGAGGACGGAAAACGCAAGTGGTATGTGATCGACGGGAGCTTCATGAACGATCTTCTTGACACCTGGGCGATCAAGCAGCACTGGCATGTGACACCTGTCAATAATATGAGAGCGCGGAAGGTTCAGCAGGTATGGTTTGCGGGCTCATCGTGCGATTCAGACGACAAATACACAGCAGGAGGCGGTGCCATCAGCATGCCTCGGCTGGAAGATCTTGAAAATGGCGATAACCAGTACGTCGCATTCTACGACACCGGCGCGTACCAGGACCCGCTCGCGTCGCATCACTGTCTTTTGTCATCACCGGCAAAAATTATCTGTCAGAACGGGGAGATTACTGTCGCACGCAGACGAGAAACTTCCGAAGAGGTCGGAAAGCAATTCGGCTGGTAGTTCAGCCCATCCGGGAACGATAGTCTTCGTAGGTAAACTTCCGGATAAGCTCTGGCTTGTTGTTTTTCCAAAGGACGATGTCAGGATGCTGCACGCCGTTGAACATCGTACACTTGACCATGCTGTATTGTATCGCGTGCTCAAAGACAACTTTGTCGCCAATCTTGAGCGGAGCATCGAATGCATGGCCGTACATGAGTCTGTCGCCCGCGATGCAGGTGCCGCCGCCGAATTTGTAGATGTACGGATGCGTGGCGAACTTATTTTCGTCGCGGACGATTGTGGCGCCGCGGATCTCGAGATCGAGATCGGGGCTTACCATAAAATCCGTCAGGTGATCCTCGAAGGACATGTCGAGAATCGGGATCTTATACGGCACGTCGTCGCGAGAGACGATATCGAGCACGCTTGCGACCAGCGTGCCGATGTGCCACGCAATCGCCGCGCCGGGCTCCAGATGGACCCGAACGCCGTATCTCTTTTGGAAGTCTTTAATGAGCGATATGAGCCCCTCGAGGTCGTACGTATTGTCGGTGATTTTCTGGCCACCGCCGAAATTTATCCATTTCATGTGTCGGAAGTGAGCGCCGAATTTCTTTTCGACGACGGTGAGTGCCGCAGAGAGGTCCGTGACGTCTTTTTCAAAAAAGATATGGAAGTGGAGGCCGGAGATTCCGTCGAGCATATGCGGATCCGATGCGAGCGCGGTATCGAATTCGCTGCTGCGGATTCCGAGGCGTGATCCGGGGGCGCAGGGATTCCACAATTCTCCATGGCCGTCCTTGTCTCGGATTTCGGGATTGATGCGCAAGCCGCACTCGATCGATTTGCCCGTCTTCTTTTGAAACTTGTTGATCCGCGGCTTGAATCGCGCCCACTGGTCAAAGGAGTTGAAAACGATCGTGCTGGCATAGTTCATGGTGTCAGAGAACTCCTCCGGTTTGTAGGCGGGAGCGAACATATGCACCTCGCTGCCGAATTCTTCGTATCCCAACCGGGCTTCGTCCACAGAGCTTACTTCCGTGCCGTCGAGGTATTCCTTTTCGATGTGCAGGAATTGTGGCGTCGCCCACGCTTTGAGCGCGTGCAATACCGTGCAGCCTGTCTTGTTCCGGACGTACTGAAGAATCTCCAGGTTGTGCCGGAGGAGCTCTTCTTCTATGACGAATGCGGGTGTCTTGATCTTTGACGGGTCGAGGGTAGAGGCGGGGCGTTTCTGCATGCGACCACTCTACTATGGGATATCGAGTGAGGCGAGAAGATCCGACACGAACTTCTCTCGCGGCACTCCTTCGCCTTCAAAGAGTGAAAGAAACGGGCACCAATCCTCGAGCTCGAGGAGGTACTGTGCACCATTCCTGTCCCAGATACAGTCTACTCGTTGAATGCCCTTGACAGGATTCCACGCGATGAACGCGCGCGCCATCTCGAGTTCTCGCTCTGTCGGTTCGTACACTCCGAGGTCCCAACGACTTCCGCGCGTCTTCAATGCATACTGGAATGCATCGTTAATGAATACGTATGATGTCTCGTACGCCACCTCGATCTTCGGCTGAATGATGCTCGCCTGTTCACGCTTCATTCCCGCGAGTTCAGCCCTTGAAACCGTCGTTATCCCGACGCCGCTGCCGCCCACGAGCGGTTTCACGAGGTATGACGCTGCCTCGTATGCCGCTGCCGCATCTGCTGAAAAGAATGTCGGTACGACGGGATAGCCACTTCCGTAAAGTTCGGCCAGATACTTTTTCCCGCGCTGATCGCCTTTCCCATTGTATACGTTCCGGTAGCGGATGGCATGGGAGTCCAGGAATGCGTACACGCCCGAAAGGTCCGTTTCCACAGTCCCCGAGGGACCGTAAATGCACCGGAAAAGGTATGTGCTCGTGTCCTTGAGGCGAGAAATGCTGAGTTCGCTCGTGCGCTCAACCCGCGAGGGAATGTGCTCGGACAGCATGGCTGCGAGCCCGGTATCTTCTTCTGCTTCCGGCTGGTGCGCAAAACTTGAAATGACCACTATCTCCTTTGTATCGCGCATACTGGTCTGATGCGGCCTCAACTGTTCAACTGATCCGTGCGGGAAGCCGCTTGTGGCTCACGACCTTGAACGGCAAACCGTTCTTTGCGAGGGTCTTCAGGAACGGCTCTGGATCAAGTTCCTCGACATTGAAAACTCCGGCGCCTTTCCATATACCCTTCATGACCATCATGGCGGCAACAACAGGCGGCACGCCGGCAGTGTAGGAAACCGCTTGCGAGCCGACTTCCCTGAAGCATTTCGCGTGATCGCAGATGTTGTAGATGTATTTCGTGCTCTCTTTCTTTCCTTTGACGCCGGTAATGATGCAGCCGATAATCGCTTTTCCTTTGTAGCCAGTTGCCAAAGACGCGGGGTTGGGGAGGAGCGCCTTCAGGAACTGTATCGGGATGATCGGTCTCCCTTCGTACATGATGGGGTCGATGCGCGAAATACCGATAGACTCCATGACGCGCAGATGGGTGAGGTAATTTTCGCCGAACGTCATCCAGAAGCGCATGCGCTCGAGTCCGGGCAGATTCTTCGCGAGCGATTCCATTTCTTCGTGGTAGAGAAGATAGCTCTCACGCGGTCCTGCGACAGGATAGTTGAAGGTGAAATGGATGCTCTTCGGGTCCATGATGGGCAGAGACTTCACCCACTTCCCTTTGTTGAAATGCTTTACCTCCTGCGTCACTTCGCGGATGTTTATTTCCGGGTTGAAATTGGTCGCGAACGATTTTCCATGGCTTCCCGCGTTCGCGTCGAGGATGTCCACGAAGCGGATGGTGTCGAAGTACTTCTTAAGTATGTAAGCGCAATAGGCGTTCGTGACGCCCGGATCGAACCCAGCGCCCAGAACTGCCATGATGCCTCTTTTCTTGAATCGGCTCCGGTAGGCCCATTGCCAGCTGTATTCGAAATGGGCCTCGTCCTTTGGTTCGTAATTCGCCGTATCGATATAGTGCACGCCCGTTTCAAGGCATGCGTCCATGATCGAAAGGTCCTGATAGGGGAGCGCGACATTGATGACAACTTCAGGCTTTGTCTTTCTGATGAGTGCCGCGACTTCTGTGGCCTTGTCTGCATCCACGGCATGCGTGTGTATAGCAACGCCACAGCGTTTCTTCACGTCTTTTTTGATGATATTTGGTTTTCCGATAGAACGGCTAGCAAGATGAATGTTCTTGAACACCTCCTTGTTCATGGCGCATTTATGCGCAACGACGCTCCCGACCCCGCCAGCCCCTATAATAAGGACTGTTCCTTTCGAGGATGTATCTTTTTTCATAGCCGCCATCATATACTTTCTGGCACCGGAAGATATCCTTTTGCTTTCAAGAGCTCGGCGATCAAGATCCCGCCGCCCGCCGCGCCGCGGATCGTGTTGTGCGAGAGGCCGACGAACTTCCACTGCAACACGGGGTCCTCACGCAGGCGGCCCACGGTAACCGCCATCGCCTTATCGGTGTTGCGGTCGAGCCGTGTCTGCGGCCTGTTTTCTTCCTCACGGTAGATGATGGGTCTCATCGGAGCGAAGGGAAGACCGAGTTCCTGCGGCACGCCGCGGAAATTTTTCCAGAGTTCGAGTATGCGTTCGCGGGGCGGCTTCTCCTCGCATGCAAATGAGACGCAGGCGAGGTGGCCGTCCAATGTCGGCACCCGATTGCAATGCGCCGAGATGGTGAATGATTCGTCGTACGCTATCCTATCGCCGCTCACGTGTCCCAGTATCTTATGCGGCTCTGTTTCGGATTTTTCTTCCTCGCCGCCGATATAGGGCACGACATTGTCGATGATATCGAGCGAAGCGACGCCGGGATGCCCTGCGCCAGAGACCGCCTGCATGGTTGTTACGATGACCGACTTCAGTTTGAATTCTTTGTGGAGCGTGAAGAGAGGCGCGGTATAACTCTGAATCGAGCAGTTCGGCTTCACGGCGATAAATCCTTTCTTCCAGCCCCGGTTTTTTTGCTGTATCGGAATGATCGCAAGATGTTCGGGATTCACTTCGGGAATGAGCATGGGGACATCCGGCGTGTGGCGATGCGTCGAGGCGTTCGAAACGACCGGGATATCCGCGGCCGCATACCGCTCTTCCCATTCGCGAGCGATAGTAGAATCGAGGGCTGAAAATACGAAATCGCAGTGTTCCTGTACCGCGGCAAGGTTCTCAATCGTATGGACGGTGAGGTTTTTCGCAGCGGCGGGCACGTCTTTCTGCATGTGCCACCGTCCCGCAACCGCCTCTGCGTACGCCTTGCCCGCGGAGGAGGGGCTGGCGACTACGTGCGCCACGTCGAAGTACGGATGTCCCTCAAGGAGCGTTACGTATTGCTGGCCGACCATGCCGGTGGCGCCGAGTACACCGACTCGCAATTTTTTCATACGTACAGATTACCGCTCGATATACTCTTTGTGAAGAACTTTCAGGGCTTTTTCGGCATCAGATTCATCGACAACAAAGGTGATGGAAATGCCTCCCGCCGCCTGCGATATCATTTCGACCTCGATGCCATGC
>CAZVGP010000031.1:0-6086 GCA_964626715.1 uncultured Candidatus Saccharibacteria bacterium | reverse complement strand
CCGACAAAAATAACCTTGTCCACGAGATTTGTCTTGCCGAGCGCGGCAAGTTTTTGCATAAGCGCTTTCGCGACTAAGCCGCCGTTTGAATGACCGACAATCGTGACCTTCCCTGTTTGTGAATGCGCCGCCAGCGCTTCAAGATCATTCACCACAAAATGAGTGCCGTCGTCATACGGCGTGCCGTTGTTAACCACATCGTCCGGACTCGCGCGCCAGTCGTACGGAAAAATCTCATAGTCTGCGATAGTGCCGGCGCTTTTCATACCGGCGAGCTGGTCGAAAAAAGTACGGTACACATCAAAACCAAAAATCGGAAGATCGACGCGGGCGATAGCTCCATCGGCCTTCGTGTAAAGAGGATTCACGCTGGTACCGTCGGGATTCATCTGAAGCGCCATCGCATCCGACTGGAAAAGCCCGGGCTCCCAGCGTTTTGTTTCACTACCATTCACATTCTGGTACAAACGACTTGCCTCTGTGCCGGGTAAAAATAGAATGCTTGAACAACAAGAAGCCGCGACGTTTCCCGTGGGCGGAAAAGGAGTTGTGTAAATTGTTGATGCTGCGCTGTCAATGGTCCCGAACCACAGCACGTAGGCGCTGCCGGCCGGGATATCACCGCTGCAGTTTATACACACGAGCGCGACGTCGTGCTCGTCGTCCCAGAGTGTCCAATGCGTGGGCGATGTCATCCGGAACGAGTAGTAGCGGATATACGGGGTGATCGTGGTATTCGTATAGAAGAAAAAAGGAAGGGTGATCGAGGCGCAATTGGACGCCGACGCCGCTGCCGCTGCGCCGCCTCTGAAGACGCGCCCGTCGTTATACGGCGTCTTGAGCCGCAGGTGCACGCGGAGGAGGCCGCCCACGTACTCGGCCTTCTGATAGGAATCGAAATAGTACGGAGCGAAGCCAGCGGCCGAGAATGACGAGCAGGACGGCGGCGCATCGGCCGTATTTGTAAATACCGGCGCGGCGCCGTTTGCATTGATCTTGAAGGTTCGCGAATTGAG
Organism: uncultured Candidatus Saccharibacteria bacterium; assembly: GCA_964626715.1. GTDB lineage: Bacteria > Patescibacteriota > Minisyncoccia > Phycocordibacterales > Phycocordibacteraceae > Phycocordibacter. The sequence goes on along the minus strand of CAZVGP010000031.1, from coordinate 5,070 downwards.
AGTGCTGAAATTGCTGTCGATGCTTCCTGTGATGGCAACGCTGGTATAGGAAGGATAGGCCGGAATATCGAATCCGGTTACTATCGCGTTGTGCTGGTCATCCCAGACATCAAAGTGCGTTCCCGAGGAGAATCGCACGCTCCAAGACGCAACGCCGGGAGGCAGGCTGATACTGTATTGTGGATTCGTCGGCGCAGAAAGGTTGCATTCGTCATCACGATACCCCAGTAAAATCTTGAAGGAGCGCCCGTCGGCATACTGAGAAGTAATCTTGAAATGGTACTGAACATAGCCTGCCGGAGAATACCCGACATCCTCGTAGCTGGTAAAAAAATATCCGCTTGCGGAAAGAGCGGAGAGGCTGCACGGTTCAAGCTCACCAGTAGCAAGCGCTGAAGAAGGCAGAACAAACAACCCCGCTACGAGACTCATTACCAGCAAAGATAAAAAAGAAGCTGGCATAAAAGCTCTGTTGCGCATATAGGGTTCATGCTATCAACACGTCTCTAATGCACAACAAAGGGCTGTGGATGGTCAACATACCTCAATGGAAGTCGATAGGATATTATTGAAGCTATGAAGAAATTGAAGAGAGGGGAGATCATTCGTACAATTCTTATAATTCTTGCGGCTGCAACAATAGTCGTGACCGTAGCAGCGTTACCAAACCTTGCTCTGACGATGAAACTTCTTCCTCGTTCTGTTCGTAAACGTTTCGTTCTCCAAAGTATATGGAGAATGCAAAGTAGAGGGCTAATATATGTCCACGGGACTGGACAGAAAAAAACTCTATCCCTTACGGCAGAGGGAAAACAGCGAGCTGATTTCGAAGAACTTACATTGCCTCGGTATACTCAAAATCTTTCTAAAGAAGGGTGGTTTGTGGTGAGTTTTGATATCCCAGAGACACACGGAGGCGCACGAAAAGCACTTACAAGAAAATTACAGGAGATTGGCTTCTTTAAATTCCAAAAATCGAGTTATGTGTACCCAGATTCATGTATAAAAGAGGTTGAATTTATTAGAAATTACTTTCAAGTAAAAAAATATATAACCTACTTCAACGTTCTACATTTTGAGCCAGAAGAAGAATTAAGACTAAGAAAACACTTCGATATTAAAAAATGAGAAAGCCTCAATGAAATCCTATCGGATTTTATTGAGGCTTTCGGGAATACAAACCACTGGATAAGTATTTTAAATAAACTGGATTCGGAACACTTATCGAACAGAAAATCCGGACTGCGAGTTCAGCGCTGAAGTTACCTTTTCCATTAGCGTATTCACTTCCGCATCTGAAAGCGTACGATCCATCGACTGAAAGACGAGCCGGAAGGCGTAGGATTTCTTGCCATTTTTCTCGAAAGTATCAAAGAGATCTGTGCGGAAGAGTAATTCCCCTGCTTGTGAGCGAACGGTCGAAAGTATTTCGTCAGAGGTCGTGCTGCCTGAAACCCACAGCGCGATATCGCGAAGCACGAACGGATAGATGGAGAACGGCTTGTACGCGCCTAAGACGTAATTCTTCGGAGCATAATCTTTGCCGTACTCTGCAAGTTTTGCGACAGAAAGATTATCCGACACTCCTGCGCCTTCGCCCCATTCCGACACGGGCTCGGTCATCCGCAGCTCGATAAATTCATTCTCTTTTGGAAAAACCGTTCCAACTTCGAAGAGTTTCGGCTTTTCGTTCGGCGGCAGGACGAGCGGCGCAGAGAGCTTCGCGCGCTCAAGCGCTTCGTGCAATGTGCCTTCCAAACTGGGCCGCAGGGCGGGCCTGCTTTTGTCCAAGGGATTCGCAAGATACACCTCGCCTTTCTTTGTGAACGACTGCGTGGAAACTTCGATGAATCCCTTTTCAACGAGCGTATCCTTCATTCGCTCGATGCCACGGAATCGCGCTTGATCGGGTGCGTTAGAAACTGGCGGAAGCTCGGCCGCCGGCACTTTGTCATAGCCGACAATACGCCCGACTTCTTCGGCAAAATCCTCGGGCACCGCAAGATCGGCCCTTTCAAACGGCGGTAGTACCGTGAATGTTTTATCTTTTTTCTTAAACGACAGGCCGAGGCGTGTGAACACATCCGCAATCGTTTCATCTGAATAGTCTGCACCCAACCATTTTGAAACCTTTTCAGCCCTCACGGAAACGCTTTTTTGTACTGATTTTTTCGGATACACATCGACAACGCCGATGATTTCTCCGTGGGCGACCTCCTTCAAGAGCGCCAGGATGTCGCGCATGCCGTAGGCCGTGAGCTCGGGGGAAGGCTTGTTCTGAAACCGATGCGAAGCCTCTGTAGAGAGCTTCAGCGCATGCGAAGTTTTACGGACAAGCGTGCCGTCATAGTTGCCCGCCGACACGAACAAGTCCGTTGTCTGTTCCGTGATACCGGATGCGAGCCCGCCTTTGATACCAGCAATATCGAGGAGGGAGCCGCCCACGCTATCAGTAAAAACGAACATGCTCTCGGAGAGCGCGTACTCTTCCCCGGTAAGAACTCTGATTTTCTCCGCGTTTTTTGCCCTGCGGATATCGATTCTGAAAGTGCCGTTATCAGAGACTATCTTGCCTGCATCGAACGCACCCGATGGCTGCCCGACATCAAGCATGACAAAGTTCAGAACATCAACAACGTTATTTATGGAACGCTGCCCCATCGATTCGAGAGCTTCCGTAAGCCACTGGGGTGAGGGACCGACTGTGACGTTCCGCACTAGTGCGCCTGTGTGACGAATCACGTAGGTATCATCGACCGTTACTACGAGTTCGTTTGTTTTGGGAAACTGGGGAAGCGGCATGCGCAATGGATCCTCTTTGAGCGGCATGTCGAGAATCGCTGAAAGTTCTTTCGCGATGCCGCGATGCGAGAGACAATCGGCTGCCCGGTTCGGGAGCACATTGACTTCCAAAACTGCATCGTTTTCCTTCTTTTCGACGTGCTCGATTTGAAAGGCGTGGAACGTGAGTGCATCGGCAAGCGCGCTCGCATCCGGAAGCGGCTTTTCGAAATATGTCTGGAGCCAGTTTCTGGAGACGCGCATGACTATTCGAAGGCGTAGTTGAAACGGATATCGCCCGAGTGAAAGAGCCTGACATCCGGGATACCGTACTTGACCATAAGGAGGCGTTCAAGGCCGCCGCCGAAGGCGAAACCTTGGATTTTTTCCGGGTCAAGGCCTGCGTTCCTGATAACAGCGGGATGAAGCATGCCGCCACCGCACATCTCGAGCCACACGCCTTCTTTCCCCCGCGGCTGGAACCATACATCCACCTCGACGGAAGGCTCTGTGAAAGAAAAAAACGAAGGACGGAAGCGTATCTGTGCCTCTGTGCCGAGGCTTTCGCGATAGAAGCGCGTCAAGGTGCCCTTCAAGTGCGCGAGCGTGACGTCGGCGCCGACCGCAAATCCGTCAAACTGGTAGAACTGCGCTTCATGGGTCGCGTCAGTCGCCTCGTTCCGAAATATCTTGCCGATTGCGAGCATGCGCTTGTCGTTTCCGCTTTCCTTTGCGAGCTTCTCGAGCTCGCGCATCGTGACAGCGGTTGTGTGGGTGCGGAGCACCATGCCCGGATTGCCCTTGATCCAGAAGGTGTCCTGCATGTCGCGCGCCGGGTGGTCCGGCGGGACATTGAGCGCGGTGAAGTTATGCCCTTCATCCTCGAGTTCGGGCCCGTACGCGATGCCAAAGCCCATCCGGCCAAAGATGCCAGCGATGTCCCGCATCGCGACGGATATGGGATGCAAACGGCCTTCTGACATGGCGAAATCATAGCACGAAGGAGACTTTGAAGACTTATGTTTCTTTGCTAGAATTCCGAAACTGTGAACGAGCTCACCTACCTCATCTACCCGTTCCTTTTCCTCGCGCTTTACTTCGAGGTCTTCGTGGTGCTGACGTTTTTCGACCGCGAGGCAAGACGCAGGCGCGCACTCACCGCGCCGCACTCGTTCCCGTCGGTTACGATCATCGTCCCCTGCTACAACGAAGAGAAGACGATCGCTCAGACGGCGGATTCCGTGCTCGCGCTTGATTATCCGAAAGAAAAACTTTCGCTCATCCTCGTTGACGACGGTTCGACGGACAAAACAGGGGCGATCGTCGAACGCTATCGCGGGAACGCGCAGGTCGCGATACTACACAAAGAAAACGGCGGGAAGTACACCGCTCTCAATGCCGGTATTGTGGCCAGCGAAAGCGAGTTCGTCGGATGCCTTGATGCTGATTCATTCGTTTCACGAGATGCCCTGAAACTCGTCATAGCAAATTTCGATAATGAACAGATCGGCGCGGTAACGAGCTCCATGTCGGTTCATGCGCCGAAAAACATTCTTGAGCGCATGCAGGAAGCGGAATACCTCCTCGGCATCACATTCCGCCACACGCTTGCGATCTGGAACGGCCTCTACGTGACGCCCGGCCCCTTCACCATCTACCGAAGAAAAGTGTTTGAAACATTGGGTCTTTTCCGACCAGCGCACAATACGGAGGACCTTGAGATCGCGCTTCGGCTGCAGCGCGGCGGCTGGCGCATCGGCAATGCGCCAGCCGCCGGAGTCCACACAAACGCTCCGAAAACCCTGCGGGCACTCATGAAACAGCGCGTCCGCTGGACAACCGGCTTCATGCGAAACACGTTGGATTACCGTGATCTCGTGGGAAATCCCGCGTACGGAGTTTTGGGACTCATGGTGCTTCCCTTCGCGGTGTTGTCAGTATTCGCGGGAATCATCGTCTTTGGCATCTCCGCGGTACGCTTTGGAAATTGGCTCTGGCAATTCGTAACGCACGCATCCGAGGTGCCGCTCTCGTTCACCTTTACGCCGCACGTGGCCGATTGGTTTTTCGTACCAGTCTCGACACTCCTTTTTCTTACGATAACCGTCCTTATGCTCACGACCGTTATGATACTCGCCGGCGCAGTCATCGCGAGAAAAAAAACGAACCTCGGCCCTTCGCTCGTGTGGTACTTCCTTGCATACAGCATCATCGCTGTCTGGTGGCGGACGCGCGCTGTCGCAGATGTTGCGTTCGGCATCAGAAGGTCCTGGCGGTAACAGAACATGA
>CAZVGP010000030.1:4007-6211 GCA_964626715.1 uncultured Candidatus Saccharibacteria bacterium | reverse complement strand
AAAAAGATTTATGTACAAGATAGCAGGAGAAAAGTTCGACCCCCAGAAGCATCTTTCGGCCGCGGAGCGTTTGTCAGCACATGGTAATGCGCGAATCAGAGCCTCGCTCGATGCACTTCATCCTAAGAACATTGGTATGCTCATGCTCGGCGCGTTGCAGGCGACTCTTGGAGACACCGCCGTTACCGCTGTCGACGCTGTAAACTTGATAAAAGATATTGCAAAAGGAACCCACAGCGTATCGGACAGAAATAGAAAATTACGAAAGGGCTACCGCCACTATCTGAAGATTGAAGATCGCAAGGCGGCAGAGAACAGATATGGAAGGGTACCTGTCGAGCAGCACTACTATAGATAGATCAAAATCCGCCGAAAGGCGGATTTTGCTATAGTATCCGGACTATGAGTTTCTGGCAGAATCTTGCAGAGCCTTTTTTCGCACTTGCGCCGCTCGCGGATGTGACCGACCCGGCGTTCCGTCGGGTCATCGCGAAATATGGGAAGCCCGAGGTAATGTACACAGAATTTGTCTCGGCTGACGGATTAGTGTTTGCTCCCGAAGAAGGGCGTCGGAAACTTCTTGCTGATTTACAGTTTTCTGAAATAGAACGTCCTATCATTGCGCAGTTCTTTACCGGAAAACCAGAGATCATGGAGAAAGCGGCTGCACTCGCGGCGCAACTTGGTTTCGACGGTGTTGATGTCAACATGGGGTGTCCCGACGCATCAATCGAGAAACAGAAAGCAGGCGCCGCGCTTATGAAAGATCCGAAGCGCGCGAAAGAAATCATCGCTCGGGCAGTCCGCGGCGCCCGCCTTCGCCAAGGCTTCGGCGGGCAGGCCGGCTCACTTCCCGTTTCTGTAAAAACCCGTATCGGCTACAACAAGGACGAGCTGGATTCGTGGCTTCCGCATCTTCTCGAGACCGACCTTGCGGCAATCGCCATCCATGCACGAACGAGAAAAGAGATGTCGAAAGTTCCCGCGCATTGGGATGCAGTTTCCCGCGCGGTAGAACTGCGCGACAAGCTCAATCCTGATGTTCTTATCATCGGTAATGGTGATACAAAAGACGTTTCCGATGCACGTATACGGGCGAAAGAAACAGGCGCGGATGGCATCATGCTCGGCCGCGCGATTTTCGGCAATCCGTTTCTCTTTTCGAATTTCAGAAAAGAGAAACGTCCTGAGCGACCGGAGGGAGCCGAAGGGCCGTCTGTGGAAGAACGTCTCTCGGTCATGGTCGAGCACACGAAGCTCTTCGAAGAGCTCCTGTCGCATAAGAATTTCGCCATCATGAAGAAGCACTACAAGGCCTATGTGAATGGGTTTCCGGGCGCGCCGGAACTCCGGGCCGAACTTATGGAAGCCTCGGACGCAGCAGAGGTGGGAGGCATTGTCCACGGGTTCATTTCAGGTGTTGCAAAAGTGCCGCGCATGGTTTAGACTGCTCTGAATTTAGGTATGACGTACCGCCCAAGGAAAGGCGATAACACCCCTTCCGGTAGTACTGTTTCTGAAACCCTCCTCTCGGAGGGTTCTTTTTTATGCGGTTGATTCTTGAAGACGGAACGGCATTCGAAGGGGAAAGCTTTGGTGCGAAGCGGGAAGTGTCGGGCGAAGTTGTCTTCAACACCGGCATGGTCGGCTATGTGGAGAGCCTTACCGATCCCTCGTACGAAGGGCAGATACTCGTCCTTACATATCCGCTGATAGGTAACTACGGCGTCCCGGGCCCGCAATTTTTCGAGTCGACAAAAATCCGTGTCGCAGGGCTCGTGGTTTCCGAATATAGCGAAACATATTCCAGCCACACGGCGAAAGAATCACTGGCGAACTGGCTGCGGCGGTCAGGCGTGCCGGCAATAACGGGCGTCGACACCCGTGCGCTCACGAAGAAACTCCGCGAACACGGCGTCATGCTCGGCTGCATCAGCGCAAAAGGCGCGCCGAAAAAGTTCGTTGATCCGAACGAGCGGAATCTGGTCGCCGATGTTTCCATCAAGCGCAAAAAGGTGTATGGAACCGGCTCTCCGACAATCGTCGCAGTCGACTGCGGCATGAAGGAGAACATCATCCGCTCATTCATTGCGCGCGGCGCGAAGGTCATCCGCGTGCCGTGGGACTACGACTTCACGCGCGAAACGTACGATGGGCTGTTCCTCTCGAACGGTCCGGGCGATCCGGTCATGTGCACAAAAACG
>CAZVGP010000030.1:1366-3907 GCA_964626715.1 uncultured Candidatus Saccharibacteria bacterium | reverse complement strand
CGATGGGCTGTTCCTCTCGAACGGTCCGGGCGATCCGGTCATGTGCACAAAAACGGTCGAACACATCACAAAAGCGATGAAAAAAGGAAAGCCGATTCTCGGCATCTGCCTCGGCACGCAGCTTCTTGCGCTTGCCGCGGGCGCTTCGACATACAAGCTCAAGTACGGGCACCGCTCGCAAAATCAGCCCTGTTGTGAAGTTTGGCGAAGCGCACAGCGCGAGCCACAGGCTCATCGCCAAACTCTACAACAGGGCCAGCTGGATGTTCGTTGTTACATCACTTCCCAAAATCACGGCTACGCCGTTGACGCGAAAACATTGCCCAAGGAGTGGAGTGTGTGGTTTACGAACATGAACGATGGCTCTGTGGAAGGCATCCGGCACGCATCGATGCCGTGGAAAGCCGTGCAATTCCATCCGGAAGCATCGCCCGGCCCCACGGACACGGCGTGGGTCTTTGATGAGTTTCTCGCAGAAATGAAAAAGCTCAAACGTCGCGCATGAAAATATGAAAAAGCGTGAACAATTCAGAAAACAAAAAAAAGTCCTGCTTCTCGGTTCCGGAGGCCTGAAAATCGGGCAGGCGGGAGAGTTCGACTATTCCGGCTCGCAGGCGATCAAGGCTTTAAAGGAAGAGGGCATTGTCGTCGTCCTCATGAATCCGAATATCGCAACCGTGCAGACGGATGAGTCCTTGGCCGATAAGGTGTACTTTCTGCCGCTCACTGTCGAATTCGCCGCAGAAGTGATACGCAAAGAACGCCCCGACGCGATACTTCTTTCTTTCGGTGGGCAGACTGCCTTGAATCTCGGGCTCGCGCTCGATGGAAAAGGCATCCTCAAGAAATACCGCGTGAAAGTGCTCGGCACGCCGGTTTCGACGATCCGCGACACGGAAGACCGCGCCCTTTTTGTGAAGCGGCTTAGCGAGGTCGGCATCGCAATCGCGAAAAGCGAAGCAGTCACGTCGGTCTCTGAAGGAGTGAAGGCGGCGCGCGCGATCGGATTCCCCGTCATGATGCGCTCCGCATTCGCCTTGGGCGGCGAAGGATCTGGCGTCGTTGCAAACGAGAAAGACCTCACGGAGCGACTCTCGGAAGTTCTGCGCACCGTCCCGCAGGTTTTGATTGAAGAGTATCTCAAGGGGTGGAAAGAGATCGAATACGAAGTCGTGCGGGATCGTGCGGACAACTGCGTGACGGTGTGCAACATGGAGAATGTGGATCCCATGGGCATCCACACGGGAGAGTCGATGGTCGTTGCACCATCGCAGACTTTGACGAACGCGGAGTACCATCACCTCCGTGAGATCGCCCTCAAAACCATCCGGCACCTCGGCGTTGTCGGGGAATGCAATATCCAGTATGCGCTGAATCCGAAAAACGGTGATTACCGCGTCATCGAAGTCAATGCTCGTTTGTCGCGCTCTTCCGCCTTGGCATCGAAAGCAACCGGATACCCCTTGGCATTTGTCGCGGCGAAGCTTGCGCTCGGCTATACGCTGCCGGATTTGAAGAATTCCATAACCAAAACGACAACGGCCTGCTTCGAGCCCGCGCTCGACTACCTTGTGCTCAAGATGCCTCGCTGGGACCTTGTGAAATTCGAGAATGCGGCGCCGCGCATCGGAACCGAGATGAAATCCGTCGGGGAAGTGATGGCCATCGGCCGCTCTTTCGAGGAGGTTCTGCAGAAAGCGATCCGGATGCTTGCGATTGGCGCTGACGGCTTTACGCTCCACCGGAGCGGAAACTTCCAAAGGCCGCACTACCTCGATGAGATAAAACACCCCACGACAGAGCGCATCTTCGCGCTCGCGGAAGCGCTCCGCGCGGGCGTTTCCGTAAAAAAAATCCACGCGCTTTCGGACATTGATCCGTGGTTCCTTGAAAAAATGAAGAATATTATTGGTCTGGAGAAAAAACTCCGCCGCCAAAATCCCACGCGTGGGATTTTGGCGGCAGCGAAGCGCTCGGGCTTCTCCGATGCGCAGATTGCCGTCGCGAAAAAAACCACTGAAGAAAAAATCCGTGCGCTTCGCAAGAAATACCGCATTGTGCCGGTCATAAAACAGATAGACACGCTCGCGGGAGAATTCCCCGCGGCAACGAACTACCTTTACCTCACGTATCACGGAACCGAAAGCGACGTCATACCGGGAAAGAGAAGCGTCATCGTGCTCGGGAGCGGGCCCTACTGTATCGGCTCGTCAGTCGAGTTTGATTGGTCGAGCGTGCAGGCTCTGAAAACACTCAAAAAGGAAAAATTCGAGACTATTATGATTAACTACAATCCGGAAACGGTCTCGACAGACTATGACATGTCGGACCGGCTGTATTTTGAAGAGCTTTCGCTCGAGCGCGTTCTCGATATCGTCGAATTTGAAAAGTCGAAGGGCGTCATTGTTTCGACGGGCGGGCAGATTCCGAATAACCTCGCGCTCCCGCTCCATGCGGCGGGCGTGCCAATTCTCGGCACCAAGCCAAAAGACATCGACCGCGCGGAAGACCGGCACGTGTTCTCGAAACTCTTGGACAAGC
>CAZVGP010000030.1:0-1266 GCA_964626715.1 uncultured Candidatus Saccharibacteria bacterium | reverse complement strand
AAAGACATCGACCGCGCGGAAGACCGGCACGTGTTCTCGAAACTCTTGGACAAGCTCGGCATCGACCAGCCGGCGTGGGCGGAATTGACGACGGAGGCAGGCGCGGTCAAGACGGCGGAAGAGCTAGGCTATCCGGTCCTCGTGCGTCCCTCATACGTCCTTTCAGGCGCCGCGATGAGTGTCGCATTCGATAAGGAATCCCTCGTGCGGTTTCTCAAGCGTGCCGCCCTCGTGTCTTCGGAGCATCCTGTCGTCATATCGAAGTTCATCGAAAACGCGCGCGAAATCGAGATAGACGGCGTCGCGCAAAAAGGGAAGCTCGTCATCTATGCACTGACCGAACACGTGGAAAACGCAGGCACGCATTCCGGCGACGCGACGGTCGTTCTGCCGCCGCAGCGCACGTACTGGGAAACCATCCGCCGCGCGAAGCATATCGCAAAAAGCATCGTCAAAGAGCTCAAGGTGACGGGCCCCTTTAACGTGCAGTTCCTCGCGAAGGACAACCGCATCAAGGTCATCGAGATCAATGTGCGCGCCTCGCGCAGCTTCCCCTTTGTCTCGAAAGTGACGGGCCACAACTTCATCGACCTTGCGACGAGAGCGCTTCTCGGCAAGGACGTCTCGGGAATCTACAAGACATTCGACTTGGATTACGTCGCTGTCAAATCGCCGCAGTTCTCCTACGGGCGCATCAAAGGTGTCGATCCCTTGTCATACGTGGAGATGGCATCAACGGGAGAAGTCGCTGCTTTTGGCGATTCCTATGGCGAAGCGCTCCTGAAGTCGATGCTTGCGGCTGGATTCCGGCTTCCAAAAAAGAACATCCTGATCTCGATCGGCAAGGAAGAAAACAAGTTGAAGCTTCTGCCCTCGCTCACCGCGCTCTCGACGCTCGGCTTCAAACTCTTCGCGACCGAGCACACGGCTGATTTTCTTGCGCTTCACGGCATCGCGTGCAACAAGGTCTACAAGGTGCAGACCCGCCTGCAGGACGGGCAGGCCGGAGCGGAGCCGAGCGTCGCGAGCCTTCTTGCAAAGAAAGGCGGCATCAATCTCATCATCAATATCCCCACGCGCGCGTTCGCGCGCGTGGGGAACGGGAACGCGAAAGAATCGCAGGACGGTTACTTCATCCGTCGGAAAGCGGTCGACCTTAATATCCCCTTGATCACGAACCGCCAGCTTGCCGAAGCATTCATTGCCGCGCTCACAGAGCTCAAACGAGGCGACCTCAAAGCCAAAGACTGGGCAAGCTATCGGGAC
>CAZVGP010000029.1:0-6516 GCA_964626715.1 uncultured Candidatus Saccharibacteria bacterium | reverse complement strand
GCAAAGCGCGGTACCCGCTGCCCGCCTCATCGTCGTCGGCGAGGGCGATATGCGGCCTGCATATGAAGCATACGCACGAAAGCAGGGCCTCAAGGATGCGGTGATATTCAAAGGAGAGCTGAGCGGAGAAGCGCTTGCCAATGCCTATCGGCGTGCGCATGTGTTCGCACTGCCGTCAGAAAACGACAGCGTGCCGACGGTCATTCTCGAAGCGATGGCCAGCGGATTGCCTGTTGTCGCGACGCGGATAGGCGGCATTCCCTCGGTCGTCGAGGATGGAAAGACCGGTTTTCTCATACGCCCGCACGATGCGAACGGGTTCGCTGAAAAAATCGCCTATCTTTTGAAAAAGCCAGCGCGTGCAGCTTCGTTCGGAGCCGAAGCGCGCGCAAAAATCCTCACAGAGTACCGCTGGGGTGCGAGAATTGCGGCATACAGCCACCTCCTAGAAACATTCATCGAATCTCCTCCGGCGATTGCGCATGTTATCGCACGCTATCCGCCGCACCTCGGCGGCATGGAGCGTGTTGCGGCAGAGTCAGCAACGTTTCTTGCACGGCGCGGGCAGGCGGTAGTCGTTCTGACCGCAAGCGGAACGCTCCGCAAAAGCGAAATTGAACGCACAGCTCATATGACCGTAAAACGCCTCCGGAGCTTCGAGTTCGCACACATCCCCTTCGCGCCAGCTCTTTTGTGGCATCTCGCGCGTTTGCCGAAAGAAACTATCATCCACCTGCATCTCGCGCACGCGTATTGGGCTGAACTCGTCCTTCTCACCGCGAAGATGCGGGGAACGCGATACGTCGTGCACTTCCATCTCGATGTCGCCCCTTCCGGAATGTTCGGGCGGCTCTTCCTCCTCCACAAGAAACTCATCTGGGGACCGCTGCTCCGGAATGCCGACAAGGTCATCGCCTGCTCGCCGGCGCAAGTGCCGCTCCTTACGAAAAAATACGGCGTTGCGCCGGAGAACATCGCGGTCATTCCCAACGCCGTGAGCCGAGATTTCTTCGTTGACCGCACCTATGCCTCGCCGGAGCGGGAATTCCGCCTCCTTTCCATCGGACGCCTCGCGCCGCAAAAACGACTGGAACGGCTCGTGGAAGCGATGCGCCACGTTTCCTGTCCTGCGCGATTAACCATCGTCGGCGACGGCGAAGAGCGGCAGAAGCTGGAAAACCTCGCCGCCGCATACGGCCTCACGAATGTGGTTTTCGTTGGTGCAAAGAACGACGAGAAGATGCGCGCATACCAGAAAAAGAGCGACGCATTCGTCATTGCATCCGAAAGGGAAGGCGTGCCGCTTGCGGTCCTTGAAGCGATGGCGGCCGGCCTTCCCGTCATCGGCTCGAACGTCATAGGCATCCGCGAGCTCATCGGCGATGTGGGCCTCCTTGTCGATGAGCCGTATGCGGAAGAATTCGCGAAGATAATCGACCAGCTGTGGCTCAAGCGCGAGCGCCTCACGGAGCTCTCGCACGCGAGCGTGCGAAAAGCGAAAGAGTATAGCTGGGAGAAAGCGCACGCGCTCCTCGAGAACGTCTACCGAAGCGTACGCGTATGACCTTCACGCTGACACGTGAACAGTTTTTCGTGATCCTGAACGCATGGGCGGTCTGTTTCCTGCTCTTAGCGAACACCGGATATAACCGCCTTGAACTTCTGAACATCGTCGGATTTCTGTCTCTCCTTTTTATACCGGGGATGCTCACCACTATCGCGCTGCAGTTGAAAGGCCTCAGCGTATGGATGCATATCGCGCTTGCGGCCGCTTTCAGCATCCTTGAGCTCATGATCATCGGGCTTGCCGGCAACACGCTCCTTCCTTTTTTTGCTGTTGTGCGGCCGCTCGACAGCCCGTACGTAATTTCAGAAATCGCTATCCTCGTGGTTGTACTCTCCGTCATCGCATGGCGAAGGATGAACACTCTGACGATCGTAATCCGGCGCTGGATATGCTTCGATACGCTGCGTAATTTCGCGTATGCGTTCGCACCAGCGCTCTTCGTGTTTTTGAGCGTTCTCGGAGCGATACGCCTCAATAACGGGCAAAGCGGCGCCCTGACGGCAGTCATGCTCGCCGGTATGACGCTCTACACGCTCCTTCTTGTACGAAACGCCGAGACGCTCGAGGAAGGCGTCCTGCCGACCGGTCTTTTCTTTATGGCGTTGTCCTTGCTTCTCATGACGTCTCTGCGCGGCTGGTACATAACCGGCCACGACATACAAGCGGAATATAAGGTATTCGAGCTCGCAAAAAATGCCGGCATCTGGAGCATCGGCCTTTATCGTGACGCGTACAACGCGTGCTTGAGCATCACTATTCTGCCGACGATATTCGGAAACATCATGAGGGTCGCTGATCCGTACATCTACAAATTCTTTTTTCAGATCATCTTTGCGCTATCGGCACCCGTCGTTTATTTCATAAGCCGTAATTGGATCAGTGCACGACTCTCGTTCCTCGCGGGGCTTTACTTCATAGCGTTCCCCACTTTCTTTGAGGACATGCCGTTTCTCATACGCCAGGAAATCGCCTTCTTGTTTTTCGGCCTCATGATCTATCTCCTCTTCGAGGAGAAACTCGCGCTTCACGTGCGGAGGCTCCTCTTTGTATGTATGGGCATCGGCGTCATCCTCTCTCACTACTCGACGACCTACACGGTCCTCGTCATTTTCGCGCTCTCGGTGTTCTCGGCGCCATTGCTTTCAAAACTCCTCAACCGGCTCTCGAGAAGTTCGGTTTTCAAGAATTCCGCGCTCCTCTCCGAGCAGCGGCAAAATTCCCCGATAGAAAAGAGGCGTGTAACGCTCGGTATGCTCGGAATCCTTATCACATGTACATTCGTGTGGACTTTTATCGTTACTGATACGGGCGGCCAGCTCGGCAAGGTCATGGTCGCGACCCTCACCACCATCGAGCAGGGCTTCACCGAAAACAGCCGATCCATAGACGCTGTAAGTCTCATTACACTCGGGAAACAGAGCAAGGAGGAGGATATACGCGATTACACGACGAGGGTGGTAACGCCGACGGTTGCAAAAGGATACGCTGGGGAGTATTTCGATCAGGGATTCTATGCGTCGTATTCGCCGCTTCCGCTGAAGGAAACGATATTGCCGCTCACGAGCATCGGACAGTTCCTGACGGGACACGGGATTCCCATCGCCTTTATACTCGGCATCGTGGGGCAATTCATCGCAAAACTTATGGAACTCGCGGTGGTTCTCGGCATCATCTTCGTCGTTTTCCGCAGATCGATCATACGCTCCATCGACAACGAGTACTACCTGCTCGCATGGTATTCCTTGCTCTTCATCGGTATAAACATCGTCCTGCCGGTCCTCTCGACCGAATACGGCGTCTTCCGGGCCCTTCAGCAGTCGATGTTCGTCCTCGCGCCGTTTATGGTGGCAGGAACCGTGGCGATCGGGGTATTGCTTGCGAAAGCGGTACAGTGGACAATCGCACGTTTCGCGGGAGGCGTCGATGCCGCATCAGGACCATTACGCGAAGCGGAGAGATTCGCCACCGGCGCCGTGATACTTTTTTTCATATATGCGACGACGCTTCTGCCCCAGCTTTTCGGCGGCAACAGCCCGGCGCTGCACCTCAATAACACCGGCGTCTACTACGATAACTACCTCGTGCACAAACCGGAGCTCTATGGCACCTTGTGGCTGCAAAACATGGCGCATGAGTCCGCCCAGAGTGGAGTACCGTTCGATCTGCAGGCGGACCGGTACTCGCAGAATAAGATTGCGTCACTCACTAATCTGCAGTTTTCAGGCGATATATTTCCTATGCTCATCATGAAAGACTCGTACGTATTTTTGAGCGTGGCGAACTTTGAGAATCATGAATCGACAATCTCATACCATGGGACTTTCATTACCTATGAGTATCCGCTCGCCTACCTCGACGCAACAAAAGCGCTCGTATACAACAACGGATCCGTGAGAATCTACCGATAAACATGAAAATACTGCGCGTCACAAGTCTCGGATATGAAAGCGGCGGCGCCGACAATGGTATCGCGCTTCTTCAGCCCATCTTCAAGGACATGGGGCACACGGTAAAAATCATGACCAGCAACCTCTGCCCCGAACTTTCCCACTTTAGCGACGCAGAGTTCGAGGCGATAGAACACCGACCGATGTTTTTGAAACTATTCTACCGGATCTTCAATCCCGCGTCGTATAGTTCGCTCCGGAAAGTGCTCAAAGAATTCCAGCCGGATATCGTGCATCTGCATACCATGAGAGAAGTATCGGCGTCGGTTCTCTATGCATTGAAACACTATCCGACAGTCATGACCGTGCATGGTATGGAGGATTTTCTCCCAAGCATCATCCTGTGGAGTTTCCCGCCAAGTTTTTTTACGGACAACACCTTCAGCTACAAAAACCTGACGCTCGAGGGACGGTTTCACTATTTCTATCACCGCTATCTTGGCCTTCCCTTCTACCGGATCGGTTTCAAAAATATCGACAAGTTTGTTGTTCTCAGCAGATACATGCAATCACAGCTCGCGAAAGACCACATAGTCTCGCAGTATGTCAGGAACGCGACGGAGCTCTTTGACAGCGCTCCTATCGATCGGAAAAGCAAGCTCATAACCTACGTCGGGCGGCTTGAGAAAGCGAAGGGGATCGACTACCTCATCCGCGCGATCCCGGAAATCGCAAAACAGTGCCCGGTTTCGCTTGCAATCGCGGGAGATGGCAGTTATAAAAAAGAGCTGCAGGACCTTGTCGCACGCCTGCACCTGCAAAAAGACGTCAGTTTTCTCGGATACAAAAATCGCTCAGAGCTCTATGATTTGTATACGCGGTCAGCTCTCGTGGTCGTGCCCTCTGTCTGGCCCGAGCCGTTCGGCAAAGTAGGGATCGAAGCGATGAGCGTCGGCAGACCCGTCATCGCGAGCGACGTCGGCGGAATCCCCGAGTGGCTCGTGAACGGCAAGACAGGATATCTGGTCAGGCCAGAAAACTCGGAAGAAATCGCACAGAAGGCCCTTAAACTGCTAACAAACCCGGGTCTCCTAAGAAAGATGTCCCTAGCATGCGTAAAGCATGCAAAGCAATTCGATATACAAATTCATGCGAAAGCGATGCTCCTGCTTTATGAGAAAGTAATCGAATGGAGAAAAATAAAGGTAACTCTACAGAGTCAGGAGAGAAATTCGGAAACGAACGTGCGTGATAATTTTTCAATAAAGAGAGTGTAATCCTTTTGACTCATCCATCTACCGCCTCTAGGACCTGCGGGAGTGTTGTTTACATCAACGATGTAGATTCGCCCATCATCGCGGTCGCGGACTATGTCGAGCTCGCCATAATCCAAGGAGAATTTTTTACTGAATTCAAGAATTTTTTTTATTTCCTCTTGATTAAAATCTGATACCGCTTCACTTACAGTGGCTTTTTTAACCTTATCGAAACGATCATTAACGTTTCTGTACCTTCTTACCGTAAGAGGTATCACCTTGTTGAGTATCAGAACCCGAAAATCCATCACCGAATTCCCGTCAACAGCATTGTTGATGAGTTTCTGATACACATACCCAGGCTCGGGCGTAGTGGGGCAATCAACTATTACTCCATCATGAACTGCGTTTGTATCTGATTTTCTCACGCATGGCCCATGATACGTAGTAGGATCGACCTCCACGCCATAGCCAAAAACCTCCCTAAATACACCATCAACGGTTTTCTTGCTGATATCATTGCAATCGATGTTGATGACCTTCCGTTTTCCTCGGAGAGATTCCAGAAACGGATTTGGACCCCTAACAGTCGTATCCTCGAAATCGATGACGGCGTCTACTTGAGCGCCGGGATTGTTTGTAATCGTATATCCTAGGAGATGACATATTTTATACAGTATGTGGTACGTTTTTGGCTTTTCGGGGTAGAATAATATGACTTTTCTTGGAAACTGACCCGAGAAACGCGCTTTCGCGTACGTAAACTTGCTCACTATAAACGTTTCTACGACGGTCCACAAATCATCAACCTTCGCTGCAAGGCCTACCCAGTAACGATGCAAATCATGCGGAGGTTTCAAGGTGTACACGATCGAGCTTAAAAGAGCCGCGATAGAATTCCCTGTTACCCAAACTATACCAACACCTAAAAGCCCGAACCGGATAAATGCGTATGTGAGACCACAAATGCTCACCGCATACACAACATTCCTGAGAATGAGTCCTTCAATATTGTGCTTGATACGGAACAACGAACCGTATACGGAACTGGCAGCAACAATTGGAGCAGTCAACGTAAGAATGTAGAGAAAGTATGTTCCTTCCTGTGAATATCCCTTGCCAAAAAATTCAAGGAGATATGCCCCTCCGAAAAGAAGGATAATCATTGCTGGAGCAAGTAGAAATACAATAATCCAGATTGATTTTTTGAGAATAGCAAACATGTTCGCTTCATCGAAAGAACCTTCAGCAAATAAAGACCGGGTGACTGCGATTGGAATTGTGTAAAGCAAGTTTGCAATCGTCA
>CAZVGP010000028.1:0-6720 GCA_964626715.1 uncultured Candidatus Saccharibacteria bacterium | reverse complement strand
AGCTCATGTACATACTCTAGAGGGTGGGGTGTTGCGAAGCTATTGAAACATTACGTGTTATTGACTTTTAATATAAAAGATATTGTAATAATGAAAAGTAGTGGCATTTGGTAAAAAGTCTTTATTTTTATTAGAGATAAAAGTATAATTTGTCAGAAATGTTGACATAAATAACAATATCGGGTACAATGCCTGACATGCTTCAAGAACTGACTTCGCTAGGCTTAAAGGAAAAGCACGCAAAAATATATGCGGCGGCTCTCCAGCTAGGAACCGGAACAGTCGCCCAGTTAGCCGAGAAATCCGGCATAAAGCGCCCCACTGTCCACCTGCAACTTGAAGAAATGGTCAGTGAGGGATTGATGACAAAAATGAAATTGAACAAAAAAACCCTCTACAAACCGCGTGATCCCGTTTTGTTCGAAAGAGGGATCATTGAAAGTCAAAACAGCATTGAAAAACTCAAGATCGAGTATCAGCAGAGCAGAACGTCCTCCGGTATGCCGCAAGTAACGGTATATGACGGCTTAGAGAACGTGCGACAGCTGTATGAAGAATTGAGCAATGCGAATTTTATCCGCTTTTGGTCAAGCTTGAGCGAGGTACACCCGATTCTTTATAAGGAATATATGCAACTATCTGAAAAAATGAAGGAACGGAGCATCAATACAAAGGAAATCATCCCTGATACTAAAGAAGCGAAAAGAAACTCCCGCCATCTCGGACGAATCGCGGGTCCGAGCTATTCCGCGCGCACTATTCCTTTCGAAGAATTGCAAAACGACAGCGCGGTAACCAATGCGGCCCTCTACATCTTCAGGTTACACGAATTCAATTTCTTCGCAGTTAAGATTGAAGACCCGACGATCGCGGCAACCTACCGGGCGCTTTTCGATATGGCGTGGAAAGAAGCAAAGCCGTTTTAAAGCCCACTGACCGCAATCGCTTCGTTAATCGTACGGACAAGAAAAGCGCGCGCCCTCTGGGCGCGCGCAAGCGTCCGAGCATCATATGCGACAGGAAGAAATTCCTCGGTATCTCGGTTCTGCGGCACATACCCCAACGCGGCAAGCATTCGGAGGACCGCAAGACACTCGGCCGCAGGGATATGCGTATCGGGAATCGCGGGAAGCGATGAAAGGCACTGGGACAGCGCGCTGAAAAGGTACGGGTCTGATCCTTCGCCGCGGACAAACTGCCGCACGGTCCCCAAAATCCTAGCACCCGTTTCCTGCGCATCGGTGCGCCCCGTGAGCGCGAAGTGGACGTTGTGTGCCGCCGTAGCACCGGTCACGCGCCAGACATCTTTGCCTTTCACGAGCGTAAACGTGCCCAGCGTGCCGACTTGGAGGTACGGGCGGAGCTTCGAGCGCTCTTCGCGAGCGCTCTTCGCGAGCGCAGAGACCAACCCTAGCGCATCGCTGTAGAGAAGGACGCGCACGCTGCCCTCGCCTGCCGCGAAGCGGCCGACGATGATGCCGCGCGTGGTGCACTCACGATTTACGGACATCGAATTCTTGACCTTCCTCTTGTCCAGCAAGATTCGCCGCTCGTGCAAGTTCTTGCCAGTGCATTAAAACAATTTCCTTCTTTTCAGATGAGACGACAAGGACCGCCTTGTCTTTAGGCTCCAAGCCCGCATCTTTGCGAAGGTCCTGCACCTCACGCACCAAGTCGCGTAATTCACCTTCTTTTTGAAGTTCGGGTGTGATGTTTGTATCAAGTGTAAATTCCTTTGCGCCGGCCACCACTTCTTTAACATTCACCTCTTCTGCAAGAATAATCCTCGCTACCCCAGTAATATTTTGTGTAACAGTAACCTGGGCAAGTGGCTGGCGCACTTTTATATTTGCTTTCTGCCTTGCCTCAAGCACCAATGATGCTGCTTGTCGCACTGCAACCATTTCTGCAAGCAAAGCCGAATCAATCTTCCCTGATATTGGCCATTCGCACAAATGCACGCTCTCGGGCGCATCATCTTTTTTCACCCACCGATACACATATTCAGCGGTAAATGGGATAAATGGCGCAGCGATCTTTGAAAATGTTTCCAACACGTTCCGGGTTGTCTCAAGGGCGTCCGTGGCATCCGGCTCTTTATTCTTGAACCGGTCACGCGAGCGGCGAAGATACCACGTAGAAAAATCCTCGACAAAAGAAAGAAGCGGCCGCGATGCGCGGTCGAGTTCATACGATTCCATTCCTGCCGTCACTTCCGAAACCGTTTGATTCAAACGTGCGAGTATCCAACGGTCAAGAATATTCTTTGAAGAAGCGCTCGCGTGCGGGGCATCTTTATAGAGTTCGTAGAATGACAGTACATTCGTGAGGCGACCGACAAGTTTTGACGCTGTTTCTCCGACGCCCTTTTCGGAAAAATTTAAATCTTCTCCGCGCATCAAGGGAGAAGCAAGCATGTAGTAGCGGATTGAATCCGCTCCGTATTTTTCAAGAACAGTGATTGGATCGGGATAATTATTCAAATGTTTGCTCATCTTTTGTCCGTTTTCAGCCAAGACAATACCGTTCACGATGACGTTTTTGTATGCGGCACGACCAAAAAGTGCTACACCGAGAACGAGGAGCGAGTAGAACCAGCCACGCGTCTGGTCCAATCCTTCCGCGATAAAGTCCGCCGGATAGCCGCGGGGTTTGCCAAACCACCCGAGTTTCGGTTCGAACACATCTTTATTTGCAAACGGATAATGATGCTGCGCGTACGACATCGAGCCAGACTCGAACCAACAATCAAATACGTCCTTCACGCGTTCGAGGTGCTCCCCGTTTTGCTCGAGTTTTAATTCATCAATATACGGACGATGGTAATCAAGCTCGTAATTTTCATTGTGTGGAAGCGGAACGAAAGGAAGTTCGCGGATTTCAGCGGGTTGTATGCTTTCCTGTTTTGTACTTCGCATATCTTTCATCTTCAGGATCTCCGCGGTTGTTCGAGCATCAGCGCCCTGGGAAACAGCACGTAAGACAAGGAGTGGCCATTCGTGAGAAACGATGAGGATACTCTCCCCCTTGAATTTCCGTTCTATTTCATAGAGAAAATCCCCGAAACGCATTCGCATATCATTGATGCTCTCTTGACCACCTTCTGGTCCCTGTTTGAAAAGCACGGAGGGGTCCGGATATGTATCCCACCACTTCTTATCGGTCCTTCCGTTGAAAACGCCGGAATCAAATTCCGCGAGGCGGCCATCCGGAGTTACAGCCGAGGCGGAGAGGCCGAGCGCTTCGGCGGCGATTGCGGCCGTCTCTCTGGTCCTCAAGAGCGGAGAGCAGAAAATGCGCGTGATGCCTTCGCCTTGACGCTTGAGTATATTCTTCTTTACATCATTTCTTCCCTTTTCGGTAAGATGAAAACCGTCATCAACCCGAGAGCTCACGATTTTCTTCACGTTTTTCTCGCTTTCTCCATGTCGCATCACAAAATACTTGTTGCCTGATTTTTTTGTTCGCGCTTTCAACTCTTCAAGCGAGCCGACGACGATATTTTCTTTTGTCTTCGGGTTTCGCCATACCGGTATGGGCGCACCCCAGTAGCGGGCGCGCGAAATTGCCCAGTCACGCGCATTCTCAAGCCAATTGCCGAACCGTTTGTCCCCCACTTCCTTCGGCACCCAGCGAATTTTTTTATTTTCAGAAACGAGTTTATGCCGGAATGAAGTCACTTTCACAAACCATGAGGAAGCGGCATAGTTTAACAACGGAGTTTCGCATCGCCAGCAATGGGGATAACTGTGCGTGATTTTTTCTTTCGCAAATAAAAGATTTTTTGCGGCTAAATACTTAATGATGGCAACATCAGTTGATTGTGGGGCATCTTTTGGCTTCGCCTGCATACCCTGAAAATCCAAAACCGCCTCGACAAAAAATCCGTTCTGATCTACATGGTGGAGTATCGGTATCTTCTCTTTTTGCGCAAGCTCTAAATCCTCCGCGCCAAATGCCGGTGCAAGGTGCACCAGACCGGTGCCATCTTCCATCGTGACGTACGGCGCGGCATAGACTTTCCATGCTTTCTCCTTCCCACCTATCTTAAAATGCTCAAAGTATGGGAACGGCGGTTCGTATGATTTCCCGACAAGTTCACTTCCCCGAATTTCTTTTTCTATCGTATAGGCATCTTTGATAATATTGAGACGCTCTTTGGCAAGAATATAAAATTCATCGCCTATTTTTACTTTCACGTATATTGCATCTTCATTTACCGCCGCGGCCATGTTGCCGGGAAGTGTCCACGGGGTTGTTGTCCAGATGAGTAAAAATGTATTCGGTTCATCCTGCAAAGGCAACTTCACTGTCACTGCAAGGTCGGTGATGTCTTTATATCCCTGCGCTACTTCAAAGTTCGAGAGTGTGGTGCCACAGCGCGGACATAAATGCATTGCTTTAAATCCTTCGTAGATAAGATTTTTGTTATAAAGATTCTTGAACGCCCACCAGACGCTTTCTGTATACGAGGCATCCATCGTGCGGTAATCGTTCTCCATATCAACAAAACGTCCGAAGCGCGGAATGATGCTCTTCCAATCGTCGGCGTAGCGAAGCACGGCCTCCCGCGCCGCTTCATTAAATTTTCCTACACCAAGCTCTTCGATGTCCCGCTTGGTCTTTATGCCGAGTTCCTTTTCTATCTGATTTTCCAATGGGAGACCGTGACAATCCCACCCCCACCGGCGAGGTACCCGGTACCCTTGCATGGTTTTGTAACGCGGGATCACGTCTTTGATAGTGCCGGCAAGGATATGTCCGTAGTGCGGGAGGCCGGTCGCAAACGGCGGGCCGTCATAGAAAACGAACTCGCCTTTCGGAGCTTGTTTTTGAAGGGTTTTTTCGAAAATCCGGTTCTTTTGCCAGAATATTAAAATTGCTTCTTCGCGCTTGGCAACATCGCTCTTTTCGGAATCATCGGACATCTCCGATATCGTAACACAACGCTCTACTTCCAAACGAAGCGAGAGAAAAAACTTGTTTTGTTTTCCGAGCGAGTGCAGGAAGAAAGCCGCTTTGCGGCTTACATTTTCTCCGGCGCAGGGATGCCGAGGACCCAGAGGCCGTTTTTCATCGTGGCGGTGAACGCCTGCGTAAGAGCCACCTTGTAGTATGACGTGGGGTCGCTCGCATCCACGATTTTCTCTTGTGCATACCAGCTGTTGAAGACTCCGGCGATTTCCGTAAGAAACGTCGTTATATAGTGAGGTTCGTATTCGGCTGCGGCGCGCTCGATGACTTCGGGAAAACGGTACAGAAGGCGTTCGAGTTTGATGACACCTTTCGGCGCGCCTCTAGCGCGCGCCGGAACCCCTTCCGCTGCGGCCTTCCGAAGCACCGAGAGCGCCCGCACGTGCGCATACTGGAGGTACGGCCCCGAGTCGCCTTCGAACGAAAGCGATTTCTCCGGATCAAAGATGATATTTTTCCCTGTCGCCTGCTTCAAAACGCTGTACTTTATCGCGGCGACAGCGACAGCATCAGCGACCGCTTCACGCGCATCTCCCAAATCCCTCCCTCCGATCTTTTCTCGCGCCTTTGCGCGCATCTCTTCTAGAAGAGACTCGCCGGTAATAACGTTCCCTTTCCGGGACGACATCTTGCCGCTCGTGAGTTCCAGCATCCCATGCGAAACATGCGTATATTTGCCTTTTATCTCGGGCCAAAGCTCGGAAAGCGCCGCCACGACGACGTTAAAATAGCTGTCCTGTTCTACCGCGACCGTCGTTATGTTCAGGTCAAACGGAAACAGATTGAATTTCGCTTTCGCAAGCCCGAGTTCTTTTGTTTCATACGTCTGGATACCCTTCGCTGTCACGAAAACCCGCGTGTGAAGGCCAGCTTTCTCTCCTTTGTACACGATTGCTCCGTCGCTCGCTTCAAAAATACCTTTTGCGAGGCCTGTCTTAACCATCGCAAGCCCGATGGGACCTGTCTCGCTTTCGAAAAAGTAATGGTCGAAATGTGTCCCAAGAATTTTGTAGATTTCCTCGAAATGCGCAAGCGAAGTGGCGCGCCCGGCGTCATAGATTTCTTTGAGTTTTTGGTCGTCCTCGTACAGCCTTCTGTTCAAATCATCGATTTCTTTTTTGGCATTTGAATCGTCTTCGTAGGCGTTGTTGCCAAACACATATGCTTCGCCGAGCGCGGAAACATCGTGCGGGTCGCCACCGGTTTTCAAGAGGCCCCAGATGCATTTCGCCACGTGCGGCCCAATGTCGCCTTGGTAGTTCACGCGAAAGACTCTCGCGCCCGATGATTCGACAATCCGAGAAAGCGTCTCTCCAATAGTTGTGGACATCAAGTGCCCGATGTGGAATGGTTTGAACGGATTCGGCTGGGAATACTCGAGGATGACTTTGCGTCCTTTCACGTGCTCGTTTCTGCCCCACGCATCTTTGGTTTTCAAAATCTCTGAAACGCTCTCCGCAAGCGATTCGCGTGAAAGATGGAAGTTGATGAACCCCGCTCCCGCGACTTCAATTTTTGAAACGCCTTCTACGGTCCCGAGTTTGGCGACAATTTTTTCTGCGACCTCACGCGGCGAAGCGCCTTGCCGCTTTGCCGCGACCAAAGCCACATTCGTTGAATAGTCCCCATGCGAAAGTTCCGCGGGATGCTCGAGCACAGGCTCAATGCCGGCAATCCCGAGCTTCTGAAGCGCGCTCGAAATCGCCACGACAATGTGCCCCCTTACCTTCATCGTTCAAGTATACC
>CAZVGP010000027.1:5873-7111 GCA_964626715.1 uncultured Candidatus Saccharibacteria bacterium | reverse complement strand
GGCGGCATCTATTATTGGTACACCGGGAGTCGGAGCGTTCCTCCTCTTCCTTCTACCGGAACCGGCCAGACAAGCGGAGCGGCAAGCCCTTCTGATGTGTCCGATGCTGCACTGAATCAAGCGGCTTCGGTCATCGACTCGCAGATGTCGGGGATGACTTCGGACACCGCTTCTATCGATGCGGGATTGAACGACCAGCAGATTCCGCAGTAATAATTATTCGCGCATGAACCACACTCACATGACATCCTTTCTTCGCACTATGATCGCCCTCGCGGCGGCGCTCTCGCTGGGACTCTCTCCCGCGTTCGCGCTTGCAGATACCGGCTCGACCACCGCGACCGGAAACGCCACCGCGGCCTTTAGCACCCGGGCAAAAAGTCATGCGGACCAGGAAATAGAACGCCGCACCGCGAACCTGAACGACCTCATCTCGCACGTCCAAGGGATCAAAAACCTTTCTGATGCTGACAAAGCCTCGATTGCCAATGCGGTTACGAACCAAGTAAACGCGCTTGCAGCACTCAAGACAAAGATCGACGCCGATACCGACCTTGCTACCTTGAAAACCGACGTCAAATCGATTACCGATTCGTACCGCATCTATGCGTTGGTGCTGCCGCAGATCCGCATCATCACGGCGGCGGACCGCATCGTCACGATCGTGAAGGAGATGCAGCAGCTCTCCTCGAAATTCCAAACCCGCATTGCCGCGGCGCAGTCCGCCGGAGCAGACGTGGCCGCGGCAACGGCTGCTCTCACCGACTTTAACGCGAAAGTCGCCGATGCGGGAGTGCAAGCGCAAGCGGCGGTAACAGAAATCGTAAGCCTCGTTCCCGATAATGGCGATAAGACGGTCAGGAGCAAGAACACAACGGCCCTCAAAGATGCCCGTACCAAGATAGTGGCGGCGCAGAAAGACCTTGCCGCGGCACGCCATGACGCGGCGATTATCGTTTCCACACTGAAAGGAAAGGTCCTGAAGCCGAATACAGCTGGCACTTCTTCATCTGAAGGAACATCCAGTTCAGGGACAGGTCAGTAGCTTTACTGATGCGACAAAAAACATCCCGCGTGCGGGATGTTTTTTGTGCGGCACGTCTAGGACAGAGACAAAGAAACCTTCTAGAATGTAAAACGCGCAGCGTCTTAATTTAGGATACGATATATCGTATAATTAAGACACGGGAAGAGAAACGAACTACTGGTTTCTTTATACAACTTTCTAATGCGCAAGC
>CAZVGP010000027.1:0-5773 GCA_964626715.1 uncultured Candidatus Saccharibacteria bacterium | reverse complement strand
AGCACGATGCATTTCCCTGAAACTTTTTCCGGGTCCGGAACGAAAAATGCTCCCCGTACGTTTGCCGCGCGCTTGCCGCGTTCGATGGAGACTTGGCTGTCCCGCTCTTTCCGCCGCAGCACTTCCGGCGCAAAACGCGCCGCGCTGCCGAGCGCGGGCAGCGCGGCGCGCGCGATCCGTTCTGCCTGGTTGTATCCTCTCCGGTGGCCACGCTCCCGCGACACCGGCATCGGGACAAGGAGCGGCTTCTCCCATCCCGAGAGGAGATTCTTTTCTGAAATCATCGCGAGCGCGTATTCGCCGAGCGCTCTCCCCGCCGCTTCGAGCGCTTTCGTTTCGCCGTGATATTTCACGGCACGGACGAGAGCGCGCACGCGCGAGTCGCGGTACGGGAAAAGCGCGGAGATCCACTCTGCGCCGGCATTTCTCGGGCAGAGAAGCACGCTGATGTCTTCCTCTGTGAGCGCGCGGGCGGCAACGACGTCCTCATGCGGTGGGATGAGGACTTCAAGAAGGACGGAGAAAATGCGCCACATGTTATACCCCGTGAGATGGCGGCTTCGGCTCGTGAGATAGCGAATCTGCATCTCACGGGCCTTCGCCTATCTCACGGGGTATACTTTATATCATCCATTCTCATGGCATTCTCTCTCGGTAGCGTGTCAGAAACGGTTTCGAAATTGCTCTCGTCTTTCTCGGCGAAGGATTCCGAGAGCGTTTTGGGTGTTGACATCGGCGGGTCGTCGATCAAGGTCGTGCAAGCACGGCGGGTCAAAGGCACTGCGGTTCTCGAGACCTACGGCGAGATCGCTCTTGGCCCCTATGGGAACGCGGAAGTGGGACAGGCCGTCTCGCCGAGTGCGGAGAAGGTTGCCGAAGCGCTGAAGGATGTCATGCTCGCGGCGAACGTAACCGCGAGAGCCGGCGGCTTCTCCGTGCCCTTGTCGGGGAGCCTCATCAACGTCATCACGCTCCCCACGAAGGACAAGACGGCCCTCCCCACGATGATCCCGATCGAAGCGCGGAAATACATTCCCGTGCCCGTCTCCGAAGTGTCTCTTGATTGGTTCGTGATACCCGAAGAGGAATCGAAGTTTCTTGGGCCGCAGGGAGCCAGTGAGAAACACCTCGGGACGGACGTCCTCTTGGTCGCGATACACAACCAAGTGCTCGAAAAGTTCCAGACGATCACGAAAACGGCCGGAATACTTCCGCGCTTCTACGAAGTGGAGGCGTTCAGCATGGGCCGCGCTTCCTATGAGCACACGACCGCGCCGGTTTTGATCATCGACATGGGCGCATCGTCGACCAGAACCTACGTCATCGAGTTCGGCATCGTCGACGTGTCGCACACGATCGGCCGCGGCGGGCAGGACCTCACGCTCGCACTCGCAAAGTCGCACGGCATTCCATTCACGGAAGCCGAGAACGCGAAACGGCAGAAAGGGCTGGGCCCGTCTGACGTGGGCTCCGCGGTCCTCGAATTCGTCTTCTCGGAAGCCCGCCGCATCTATCTCACGTACCAGCGCAAGGAAGGCAAGGCGATTTCGCAGGTGGTCTTAGTCGGCGGCGGGGCGGAACTTCAGGGTGTTGCCGATATCGCGGCGCGCTATTTCGACGCGTCGATCGCCATCGGCTCGCCGTTTAATAAGGTGGCCGCGCCCGCGTTCATCGCGCCCGTTTTGAAATCGACCGGCCCCTCGTTCGCGTCCGCCGTCGGTCTTGCGCTCCGGGCTCTGCAATCGTAGAGCGCGAGAACGGAGAGGATAGTGCGGATTCCAATTCACACAGCCTCCGCAGCGGCGGCATACGCTACGCGTTACGTGTTATGCTTTGCGCATGGACGAACGCGTCACCACGTCCTTTATACCCAAGACGTCGCTCCAAGCGCCGCTCCCGCGCCGCCCGCGCGGGAACCCTGCAGCGCTCGCGAACGTCGTCGCCGGAGCCATACTGATTCTCGCCATCCTCGGCGCCGGCGGGATATACCTCTTTCAGGAATACACCGTGGGGCAGATCACCTCGAAACAGGACTCGCTGGCGCGTTCGCGCGAGGCCTTCGAGCCCTCGACCATCCAAGAGCTTGCACGGCTCGACAACCGGATCGAAGCGTCGAAGAGCCTGCTTACCCAGCACATCGCCGTTTCGAAGCTCTTCAATGAGCTCGAAGCCCTGACGCTCTCGTCGGTCCGGTATACCGATTTCTCCTATTCCACTCCTACCGCCGGGCATGTCGTGCTCACGATGACCGGGCAGGCGGCGAGCTTCAACGCGGTCGCCCTGCAGTCCGATTCATTTTCGAAAAGCACCGTTGTGACCGACCCCATCTTCTCGAACGTGAACGTTGATCGGACGGGCGCTATCAGCTTCGACTTTACCGGCGTCATCGCAATCGGAAAGATGCTCTACACCCCGCACGCTCCTTCCGCTTCCACGACGTCGCCGTCCGCGCCCGGATCTTCCGGCGCTCCGAGCATATGAAATTATTCCTTCCCATCGGGCTTATCATTATCGCCGGCGCGATCTTCTTCTGGTATATCGATCCCACGTACGCGCACGTGCGCGTTCTCCTTGCGCAAGAGTCGCAGTACGACGAGGCGCTCGGCAAGGCGCGCGACCTCCAAAGCATCCGCGACCAGCTGCTTGCGCGCTACAACACCTTCTCGCCCGCCGACCTCGAGCGCCTGCAGAAGCTTCTGCCGGATCATGTCGACAACGTGCGCCTCATCCTTGACCTCGATAGCATGGCGTCGAAATACGGCATGCGCGTCCGGAACGTCTCGATCGATACGGGGAGCGGCGCAACGGCAAATGCCGGGAGCGCGGTTTCGAGCGTCCAGCAGATCGGCACCTCGAACCAGCCGTACGAATCCGTGGTCATCTCTTTCAGCGTCTCCGGGCCGTATGACGCGTTCCGGCAGTACCTCACTGATCTTGAGCAGAGCCTCCGGCTTTCCGATGTCATTGGCATCTCGTTCGTGCCGAACGACACGGGCATCTACGATTTCACTATCCATCTTAAAACGTACTGGCTTGCACCATGAGTCCCGTTAGAAGTTTCAAAAAAATCTACATGAGAACTGCGTTACCCGCGATGCGATTCGGCAAAATTTTCACGATGAATGTTTATTGGTATAATTTCTAACGGGATGAACTTTTTTACGCGATTCAGGGGAGTCACAATCGGCGGCGCTGTCATCGTCGTCGCGTTCATCGCCTACTCGTACTTTTTCGGCGGGACGCCGCAGCCGGTCCTTTCTACCGACATCACGGCATCAACGGCAAGCGTCGATCAGGACCTCATCAACCTTCTCGTGACACTCAAAGCCATCAAGCTCGATGACAGCCTCTTTTCCGATTCCGCGTTCCAGAGCCTCCGTGATTTCAGCCAGGCTTTGGTGCCGGAGCCGGTAGGGCGCCCGAACCCTTTCGCACCCTTAGGCGCGCAGGCACGAGCAGGCGGGAAGTAGCATGGATCCCGTGGTGAAGTTTCGGCTAATTTTTTTGAATCAAACCGGAAATATGTTTATACACAGAAGGTCGACCCGCTTATCAGACAATTTGTCGGTCAGCGCGTGAGCGCCAGCCGAAACTCTACAACAGGATGGATGTCCTCTCGCTTCTTTCTGATAAGGGGCTCGTTCCTCAAGGGGCACTGGCGGCCATAAAAGAGGAGGTTTCCTCCGGCGCGAAAACCGTCGAGCGCGCGCTTCTCGACCGCGGGGTTTCCGCGGGCGATATCCTTGCCGCGCGCGGCGAGTACTACCAGGTACCGACGCGCATTCTCGAGGAAAAGGCGGCCGTGCCCTACGAGGTCCTCCGCTACATTCCCGAAGAATCGGCGCGCCACTACCGTTTCGCGCCGCTTGCCGTCGAGGACGGCGTCCTCGAGGTCGGCACGACCGATCCCGACAATCTCGAAGCCGTGGAGGCTCTGAATTTCATCGCCTCGCGCGCGAACCTTCCCTACAAGCTCTTCCTCATCTCGGATGAGGACTTTGACCGCGTCATCACCATGTACAAAGGGTTGACCGGCGAGGTGGGCTCTGCCTTGAATGAGCTCCAGACGTCGATTGGAGGAGAGGCAGGAGCAGGCGAAGAAATCGTCGTCGGGAAAGCGTCGCCGGAAGAAAAGGGAGGAAGCGTCATCAAGGAAGACGCGCCCGTCACGAAGATCGTCGCCACGATCCTGCGCTACGCGGTCGACGGCAATGCCTCCGACATCCACATCGAGCCGACGAGAAATGAGCTCAAAGTGCGCTTCCGCGTCGACGGTGTCCTCTACACGAGCTTACGCCTTCCCAAAAACGTCGAACGAGCGGTCATCGCCCGGATCAAAGTCCTCGCATCTCTGAAGCTCGATGAACGCAGAAAGCCCCAGGACGGACGATTCTCCGCGACTGTCAATGACCGCCGCATCGACTTCCGCGTCTCTACCTTTCCTGCATATCACGGTGAGAAGGTCGTGATGCGTATTTTGGACCGCAAGCATGAAGCGATGACTCTTGAGGGCTTGGGCCTTACGAAGGAAAATATCGGGATACTCCGGAAAGCCATTGCGCGTCCCTACGGCATTATCGTCATCTCCGGACCCACCGGGTCGGGCAAATCAACGACGCTCTACGCGATGCTCGAAGAGTTGGACCGGGAAGCGATGAACGTCGTCTCGCTCGAGGATCCGGTCGAATATGACGTGGAAGGTGTGTCGCAGTCGCAAGTCCGTCCCGAGATCGGCTACACGTTCGCCAATGGCCTCCGGTCCATTCTCCGGCAGGACCCTGACATCATCATGGTCGGCGAGATCCGCGACAAAGAGACGGCGCAGCTCGCGATCCAAGCCGCACTCACGGGCCACCTGGTGCTGTCGACCTTGCACACCAATAACGCCATCGGGGTCGTGCCGCGCCTCGTCGATATGGGCGTCGATCCGTACTTGATCGCGCCGACCTTGGTCCTCTCGATGGCGCAGCGCTTGGTGCGCCGGCGTTGTCCTGACGCGGGGAATCCCATGCCGGTTGAAGGTGCCTTGAAAGCAATGATCGATGCGGAATTCAAGGACGTGCCGGCGGAATTCAAGAAGCGCCTCCCGAAAGCGCAGAAGGTCTACGGCATCGCGCCCTCTCCCGAGTGCGTGAAGGGCACGCGCGGCAGAATCGGCGTCTTCGAGATGCTGCCGACCTCCAAAGAGCTCGAGCGGGTCATCTTGACGAACCCGATCGAAGAGGAAATTTACAAGGTCGCGCGCGCCCAGGGCATGTTCACGATGAAGGAGGATGCTATCATGAAGATGCTTGAAGGCGTGATTCCGTTCGAGGAAGTGAATACCTTGGGCGGCGACCTTGTCAAGGACGAAGAGGCCTGACACTGCCTATGAATACGAAAGATCCAAAATCACACTCGGTCCTCATCATCGACGACGATAAGTTCCTGCTTGACATGTATACCATGAAGTTCAAGGACTGCGGCTGCAGCGTCGAGGGGATTGCCGATCCGGTTGCCGCTCTTGAGAAACTCCGCGGCGGTGCTACTCCCTCGATCATCCTTCTTGATATCGTCATGCCGGTTCTGGACGGCTTTGAATTCCTCGAAGCCGTGCGCAAAGAGCATCTTGCCGAAAAATCCGCCATCATCATGCTCTCGAACCAAGGGCAGCAGGAAGACATCGAGAAGTCGATGAAGCTTGGCGCCTCCGGCTACATCGTGAAGGCGAGCTCCATTCCCTCCGAAGTCATCGAGAAGTCCTTCTCAATCGCGGATACGGGAAAATAACATG
>CAZVGP010000026.1:0-7272 GCA_964626715.1 uncultured Candidatus Saccharibacteria bacterium | reverse complement strand
TTCCCTGCTCGATGCGGGAGACGTTGAGGTACGTATCAACAGATTTTGCCATGTCGGTTGCTCTATCGAAAACCTGCTGAAGGCCTTCCTGTCCTGCGGCAGAGAGTTTTCCGTATGCACCCTCAAGGAGAAGCGAGATGAAATTTCGCACGACGGTAAGCGGCGCCCGGAGGTCATGCGAAGCGATCGAGAGAAACTGTGATTTGAGTTTGTCCAATTCCTTCAGCTTCTCATTTACTTGCTTTAAGTTTTCGGCAAGAAACTCAATATGTTCCCGTTGGTCTATCTCCTTTCGTATCGATTGGATAAGCCACGCGCTGAAGATTATCACGAGTATGAACTGACTAATCCCGAAGAGAAGATCGCTTAGGCCTTGCGAAAATATAACGCGCACAATTACTGTAACCGCAAGGGAAAACGAGAGGAGTGATACCGCGGCAACCTTGATATTGAAAAGCTTGTAATGCAGGATCGCATATGCTGTAAAGCCGAGGAACGGGAAGAAAAAAATCGGAGCAAGAAGGATATAGTGCGTATTCTGCAAAAGAAGTGGCAGACCGACGTTGAATACGAGGATCGCACTGAACGTTATCACTGCGCCGAAAGCGATAACCCCGAATTGCTTCCGTGCAGTACCTGTCGCGCGAATGGTTTTCCTGACAAGCAGTACCATCGCCGCGATGACCAAGAGCGCCGATGTAATTCCAAAAACAGCGAGGCCGGGAGCAGGAGTCCCGATCGGAGATTGGCCGTTTATCGGCAACTGCTGTATCCCCGAAAAAACGAACGGCGTGAGGGTGAGGAATGCGACTATCGCGGTGCCGGGGACAGCGAATCTCCGATACAGCGCTGAGAGGCGCGCTTCGCGGTTCGGAAAGACGAGAAAAAAATGAAAAAGCAGAAGAGAGGCCCACGTGGCGAAGAAAATACTTAACCGAAGGAACCACAGCGTCAGTACCGCATCCGCGATGCGGTAACCAAGATAATTGAAGACCGCGTATCCGGTTATAGAAAGCGCGAAGAAAAAGAACGTCTGATTAGTAACGCTTTTCCTGTCCGCTATCAAGATGCCCACCGCGATAATGACAATCGCTGCGATGGCGACACCGACAGCGACCAGATCGAAATTCTCGGAACTAAAGAGTTGCAGAAGCTCCATATGCACGCGATTTGCGAATGAGAAGATTATACCGCGCGCCAAGACCCTCTTTGAGTTGCTGGATTGATATACCGGCCCGAGGATATGTCTTTTTCATATGCATCGTTACGCGAGGAATCGCTAAATGAGAAGGATAAATCCTCATTTTCGAGAGCATTTTCTTTATTTCCTGTTTCGTATATGCCGCTCGGGTAGAATAGTATTGGAGCTTCTCTATGATGTTCTTTTTCCCAGTGGAACGCTCAATCAGATAATCCGGCAGGTCTCTCCGCATATCTTGGATATAGACGTACCCGTCTGGCTTGACGACTCGCAGCATCTCGGTAATCGCTTTTTCAGGCTTGTTGAAATGATGAAAGCTATCTTTGCACACAACCGCATCGAATGAGCCTTTCTTGAACGGTAATCGGTATACGCTGCTTTTGACAAACGAGACGTTTCTCATTCCTTTCGTATTTTTACGCGCAAGCCGGAGCGCTTCTTTTGAGATGTCGAGCCCGACGACCGACAGAGTGGCGCTCGTTTTCCCGAATTCCCTTGACATGATCCCTGGACCGCAGGCGACGTCGAGAATGCGCCCGCGTCGTATGCCGGTTTGCGAGAAAAAATACTCGACAATCGGTCTTGTCCATCGCCGATAGTTTGCCTTTGAAAGCAGGTCGAACGCCTCCATCTCGATGCGCTCCATCTTTTTCGGTTCCGGGATGCGTTTCGGAAAAAGCGTGAGCGCCGACATGGTTAGAATGAGAGTTCGGCAAGCGTCTGTCGCGGCGAATGTATTCCGGGTGTAACGCAAAATCCAAGACGAAGAGCAAATAAGACGTTCGTATCGCCTCTGCCGGTCTTCCGTATGGTTTCATATGAGTCCTCAATGAGCGCTCGCTCGCTTTCCGTGAAAGGAAGCTTCCGATTGATCGAAAGCGCGTGATGCAGAAAGATGATGCCGGTCATCGGCTGAACGCTCACGCCTTTTACCGTCGCGGCAAGCCAGAGCCGCTCGAGGAGCCGTCCGGCATTGTAGAACGATTCGTTATCAGCCCTGTCTCCGGTAATGATGATGTATGCTCCTGCCTGATTATACAGGGACGCCGTCTGTTTTGGGATCACATCGGAAAAATGCAGCAGAGTATTGTATTTCTGGAATCGGGTCCAGTTTTTCGCAAGCTTAAAGACAAGAAGACCCGGAAGCGGAAGTGCGAGCGTCTCCACGGGAAGACCCCATGGCTCCGGGGTCCACCGGAGCGTTTCAAAGAAAGCATTATGCATCGCTTCATTCTCAAAAAGCAATTTCTCGTTCATGCTGATCGCCCGGGTCAATTCGGGAGCGGGAGCCTCAATGAGCGCCACGCGAACGCCAGAGAGAGGCGGCGAGGTCGCCTGTGCTGCCAGGAATTCTTTGATGCCAGACGGGAGAACCTTCTTCTCGAACTGATGCCGGTTAGTTACCCGTCTTGGTATGGCGTCTGCGAGGAGGGATGACTCCGGATTTTTCGCGCTTTCATGAAGCGTACAGCTCACCGTTCCTTCTGAAAAATTTTCGGCACACGTGATCGATTTCCCAAGGCTCCCGGCCATGAGCATGGCGTTTTCTACCATCGCCCCGAGTGAAATAAACGCGGCGCGGTTTCCGGTATTGTAGAGCGAGTGATCTTTCGATCCGTCCAGCCGCACTAGGAAGCCAGTTTCAGTCCGCCGTATTTTCCATGGCTGGATGTTGTCGCCGGATGGCGCGAGAAGCGCCGCATCGATGATCTGAGAAAGCGCGTCGGTGCCTGTGTGAACGGTCAGAGCCTTTTGTGCCTCCGCATCTGCCGGCTTTTGCGCACGTGTCGGCTCCAGAGGCAGAAAATCATCGAATGAGAAGGTTGCGCGACCGCTCGCCTTTTCGCCGGACGAAATGACCCTGACAGCGTGGGCAACGGCAGCCCCATTCATAAGCGCCGCCCCGGCGAGCTGCGGCCACGATGCAAGTGTTTTTCCTATTTCATTATACGAACTCCACATCCGAGCGGGGATGTTTTCCATGTCGACGTGCCACGCGATGAGAAATCCGGTGTCTTTCTTCTCAAGCTTTTCGAGATCTCCTTTCTTGACGTGGCCGAATCTTCCGTGGAAAAAATCAGCCTGCGGATCGAGGTCGTAGCGTTCGATGTCGATGACCACTCCGTTCCCGTTGTCCGTCGCCATGATGACGGGAATGCGCGCTAAACGAGCAGCCTCGCGAAGTTGGTACTTGATAGTGAACTGGTCAACTTCATCAATGACGAGATCAAGACCAGACACGAACGAATGCAGGTTGCCAGAGGTGAGTCCGTCAGGAAAAAGTTCGAGCTCGGCGTATGGATTCAGCTCGTATATCTGACGCGCCGTTATTTCGGCTTTTGGAACACCGAGCGAACTGACGCCAGCATTGATGCGGTTCAGATTAGAGAGCTCAAGTACATCGTGATCAGCAAGTTTCATATGATGTGCACCGCCTTGGAGAGCTATCGCCAGCGCGATGCTGTTGCCTACGGACAAGCCAGCGATGCCAACCCGCGCATCGTAGAATTTTTTCTGCTCCTCTTCGGTTATGAGATTTCTGTTGCGCGCGGTGCGGACTTTCTGGTATTCAAGGTCGCGAAGGATATGGACGAGAGTGCCTGACCACGGGAAATGTACCCAGAGGCCTTGCTCTTCGAGAGGCTTCTGTTTTTTGACGGATGCGAGATACGCGGATGTCCGGTATTTGAAATCAGCCTTCAACACTTCCTCGGGATGCTCAACGGCATAGAGTTCGCGAAGCTCCGATTCGTACTCGTCGACGACACGGAATAACTTTCCGCTCGACGCGAGAGCCTTTTTTTTCGCGCGGTCCTGTGGATTCGACAAGTCAAAAAATTCCGGCTTGGCAGCGACAGACGTCCGCAGAGGATCCATGAGTCCATTATGCCTTGATATATCGCGGTTTCAACCCGAGCGGGAAGTATCGAGGGTCATTGAATGGGTGCAGGATCACGCGGGGGCGCATATCCTTGCCGAGGTGCTCCGCCGCGTCGCGATATTCCAGATTGGCGCTCTTAAGGAGCGACTCGATGCACCGTTCGAGCGCTGCGGCAAAGCTCGCTGTCGCGCGGACATTTTTCCGGAGTTCTATGTGGACCAGAAACTCCTGGTCGCGGTTTTTAGTGTATCGCTTCTCCATGGTAAATTTTCCGGTCAGTTTCCGGAAAAAGAGAGAATCTTCGAGGGCGGCGTGAACGTGCTCCGGATAGATATTCGCTGCGTAGAGGATAAGCGCATGATCGCTCCGGCCGTAGAGCGCTACGTACGGAAGATTCCAGGGACGCCAGCGCACCTCGGTGAGCGCCTTTTTGAGCGAGATGTTGTAGGACGAGAGCGCGTTCCGCAGTTCGTCTTTCAGAATAATCGATCCCGCGTCGTGAAGATTAAAGCGAATGAGCGGAATACCGCTCCACGCGGTGCAGAGCAGCTCCCCTTTCGGATTCGTTTCGAGGTAGCGGAGCGCAGGATTGTAGTGAAAAAGATACGGCGTGATGGATGTCCGGAAGGTATCCAACCGGAATCGCGCATGACGCTCGGCGGCCTTTCTCACGAGTATGCTTTCCGGACTCTCATAGCCTATGAGGAGAAACTCCGACGTTCCGTAT
This sequence comes from uncultured Candidatus Saccharibacteria bacterium, assembly GCA_964626715.1. Classification (GTDB taxonomy): domain Bacteria; phylum Patescibacteriota; class Minisyncoccia; order Phycocordibacterales; family Phycocordibacteraceae; genus Phycocordibacter. The sequence goes on along the minus strand of CAZVGP010000026.1, from coordinate 2,463 downwards.
ATGCTCATCATATCGCGCTCGGGAGCAGCTCCAACGGCAGAGGCGACATATTCCCGCCACTGTTCGCTGAATCCTTCGCTGACAAAAAATGTTCTGACCTGTATCTTCGGCCAGCGGATTCCCCTCTCCCTCCCGGCTTCGATAATGTCCTTCACGAAAAACGGATGCCCCGCAAGGATGATCTGCTGATAGGCGCCCATGAGACCGGGAAGCGTCGTCAGGATGCTTTCCTTGTTATTCCCTGCCGTAAGGATGGTAAGGTTCTGATGACGAAGCGAGGTGAGAAAGCTCGGGAGCGCGGTCGCGACACCCGAGACGTAGACGCCCATCGGGAATCCTATAATGAGAAGAGTCCGGTACCGATCAAGCTCATAGAGGTCCGTAAAAAGGAATTCATGCACTGCCGCTGCTTCCGACTCCTGCTCTTCACCGCGAGGCCACAGCGTCGGCGCGCCGGTCGTTCCGGAGCTTGCCGCGACGATGCGATGCTCCGCAAACGACCCCTCGGGTGAGCGTTCTTCCAAGCTGAATTTCCTAATATAGTTCTCTTTGCTGGTTTCCGGAACCGATGCGAAATCGGTAATGGTATGTATCCGTTGTGACCGGATACCGTGTTGTTTCAAGAATTTCCTGTACGCGGGCACAGTTTCGGCCGCGCGGTGGAAACGGCTGAGCGCCTCGCGCTCACCTTTCTTAATCCAAAACGACTCGTTTTTCTGTCTGACCAGTTTTGCAAGGGTTGAACCGGAACCCTTCCCGGTAAGAAACGCGGAAATTGAACCGAAAGGCATAGAGCTACCACTCTTCTTCTGCTCCGTTCTTAATTTTGCGGATAAGCTCATTCAATTCCGATGAGAATGAACGGTCTTCGATAATGACCGGAACCGTTTTCCGCACCTTCACGTAGAGAGCGCGGCTCGGGCCTGAAAGTTTGTTCGCGACTTTGAGCACATCAACCGCTTGTGCGAGCGTAATGAGTTCGATAGCAAGAACCGTGTATGCATTCTCTATCACCTTTGCCGTCATGAATGCGGCATCCGTCCCCATCGAGACGACATCCTGATTATCCGCGTTCGTCGAGATGGAGTGGAGAGAATGCGGATACCCGAGAGATTGGCTCTCCGCAGTCGTTGATGTCGCGACAAACTGAACTCCTTGGAGCGCCAAGGTCAAGCCGGGCTGATTGAGGTTCAAAAACGGCGGGAAGGTCTGGTTAACGTTCCTGTTCAGGAAAAAATTGACGCGCCGCTCGGAAAGCATGGTCATTTTCACGATGCCGATCTTGAGCTGGTCCATCGCCTGGGCAATGTACTCGCCATGGAAATTTCCGCCGTGCAAGAAAGTCTTTTCTCTGAGGTCGATGATGGGATTATCGGTTACTGAATTCAGCTCGATAATGACATCGTTTTTGACTTTCTGAAGGATGTCGAATACCGGCCCGAGAATCTGCGGCGTACAGCGGAATGAGTAAACATCCTGGATCTGTTCAGGTGTGATATAGACGTTATCGACGACCGAAACACGCGATTGGAGCTTCTTACGGTTGGTAATCAGTTTTGATGTTTCGATGATCGCGCGCAGACGCCGCGCAATTTCCCGCTGACCCACGTGCGGCCGTACCGCCGAAAGACCGTCGGAAACCGCGTCCGTTATGCCATTCACGAGCTCAAACGCAAGTGCGCTTGTCTCGATCGCAGCATCAAGGAGGTTTTCCGCTCTGCAGACAAGAAGCGCGGCGATCCCCGTCATGAACGACGTGCCGTTTATAAGTGAAATGCCTTCCTTTGGGCCGATCTTTAAAGGTTTTATCCTGAATTTCTTCAGTGCTACCTTCGTCGACATTTGTTTTCCTTTTATAGACACCTCTCCCTCGCCGATAAGCGCGAGAGCAATGTGCGCAAGCTGCACCAGATCTCCCGATGTGCCGACTGCTCCGTGCCTCGGCACGATTGGAGTGATGCGCCGATTGATAAAATGCACGAGCTGCTCTACCAGAGCTTCTGAAACTCCCGAGTGCCCTTTCAAAAAGGTGTTCAGCCGGTCGAGCATCGCCGCAAGGACGAAATCTTCCGGCACCGGTTTGCCTGCCCCGACCGCGTGGCTCCGCACCAGATTGTATTGCAGTTCTTCGAGCTGATTCTTCCCGATGACATGCGATGCCATGGGCCCAAAACCCGTCGTAATACCGTAAATCACTTTTTTCCCGACCTCCGCGTTCAAAAACGCACTCCCTTCGCGCACCTTCTTCAATGCATCGGGCGTGATGGTGACTGTCGCTGATTTGTCCGCGATGAATCCGCTTACCGCGTCAGGGGTAAGCGATGCGCCATCAAGAACAAGCGTCTTCTGTCTTTTTGATTTTACGGGAGGCATGGAATCAACGGCCTAAGAAGAAAAGCCCGACAAGCGGTGCGGCGAGCCACCAGAAGAACAGCTGGTCCGAGGCGAAGAGGGCCTTTGTCG
>CAZVGP010000025.1:0-7387 GCA_964626715.1 uncultured Candidatus Saccharibacteria bacterium | reverse complement strand
AGGGCGTGCCCCGCTTCGTGGTAGGCGGTAATCTCTTTCTCCTTTTTATTCAGGAGGTGGCTCTTCCGCTCCGGTCCAAGCATCACCTTCTCGATGGAGCGGATGAGGTCGAACTGCGAAACTTTTTTCCGGCTCTCGCGCGCGGCAAGGATGGCCGCTTCATTCATCAAAGAGTAAAGGTCCGCTCCCGAGAAGCCGGGGGTCCTTTCCGCGATGGTGCGTAGGTTCACGTCCTCGCCGAACGGCTTCTTGCGCGCGTGGATCTTCAGGATCGCTTCGCGGTCATCGCGGTCCGGCAGGTCGATGATCACGCGCCGGTCGAAGCGGCCCGGACGGACGAGCGCGGGGTCCAAGACATCAGGACGGTTCGTCGCGGCCATGACGATGACCTTTTCGTTTTGCTCGAAGCCGTCCATTTCTACCAGTATTTGATTTAGCGTCTGCTCGCGCTCGTCGTTGCCGCCGCCCACTCCCGTGCCCCTGACGCGCCCCACGGCGTCTATCTCATCGACGAAAATGATCGCGGGCGCGGCATGCTTCGCCATGTGAAAAAGGTCGCGCACGCGCGAGGCGCCGACCCCCACAAACATCTCTACAAACTCCGAGCCGGAAATCGAGAAAAACGGCACGCCCGCCTCGCCGGCAACCGCGCGCGCGAGCAAGGTCTTCCCCGTCCCCGATGCCCCCATGAGAAGCACTCCTTTCGGGATACGCGCCCCGATATCAAGGAATTTCTTCGGATTCTTGAGGAAGTCAACGATTTCAGTAAGCTCTTCTTTTGCTTCTTTCGCTCCTGCGACGTCGGAAAATGTGACACGCTGCGAGGAGTCGCGAGGATCAATCATGCGCGCTTTTGACTGGCCGAACGTGAAGGCCTGCATGCCCGCGCCGCGAACCTGTCGCGAAAGAAACCAGATGAATCCCGCGATAAGAATGAGGGGAAGGACGATGGGCGCAAGGGAGAAAAACCAATACTGGAAGCCGCCCTGATCCTTGACCTGTATCGCGACTTTCGCCATCTCTGCGGGCTTCACGCCGTAGTTTGAAAGCGTTGTTGAGAGCGCGTTCTCGGTTTCCTTCTTTCCCGTTTTTTTCGTTCCGTCAGCGTAAACAGCGGTAAGCCCGTCCCCCTCGACGGTGATTGACTGTACGGTTCCCGCTTGCACGTCGGAGGCGAGTTGGGAAAGCGAGATAGTCGCTGGTGTTGCGCCTTGCCCGAAGAAAAATGAATAGAGCGTCACTAATACAAGAACCGCGATAAGGGTCGTCGTGAGGTTGTTCCACCAGCCTCCTCCTGAAGCGGCGGGACCGGTCAGGCCGGGGACGCGCGGCATGCCTTTTGGTACCCATGAGCGCCTTGGTTTTGGTTTGTGATTAGACCCCTTTTGAGAAGGAGCTGCTTTTTGCAGCGGTTCGTTGGCCATGCGCGCTATTATGTACGCTGGGCGCCAAAAAGGCAAAAAGAGAGAATCCAATGAAACCATTAGTCGAAAACAAGAAGGCGCGACTCGAGTACGAGATCCTTGAAACATACGAGGCGGGAATGTCGCTTTTTGGCTTTGAGGTGAAGTCGCTCCGTGGCGGCAAGGTGTCCTTGGTTGGGGCGCGCGTCGTGGTGCGTGGCGGTGAGGCGTTTTTGGTCGGCGCGACGATACCGCCGTATCAGGAAAAAAATGCTCCACAAAGCTACGACCCCGAACGCTCGCGGAAATTGCTTTTGAGAGGCAAGGAAATCGCGAAGCTTGAAGCGCAGGAAGGCCAGAAACGTTTGACAATATTACCTCTTATGGTATACAATAGCGGGCGGAGACTCAAGCTTCAGATCGGCATCGCGCGCCACAAGAACAAGTACGACAAGCGTGCTACCCTGAAAGCCCGCGAGGCGAAACGCTCGATCGAACGCACCTTGAAAAATGAAGAGTAGAGCCCATTCCGAAATGAAGTTTCGGAATGCGCTCACACACTGTCCTTCCCCCGTGAGATAAGCACGTCTTACTCGCACTGGAAATCTGTGACGAGTACCTGTATCACGTACTCATTGAGAATACGCAACGTCGTATCTCACGGGGGGATGATTCGTTTCGACAGTGGATCTATGCTTGACGCATGCGGATCGGTGATTGCTCAAGACCACCTTAAATCTCGAGCACCAAACGTGTGAAAAACGTTTTCGGCCGCGTCGCGAATGCAATCGCATCCGTGTTCGCGGTTCCTGCTTACGCTTTGGCCTAAGCAGCATCGGACTCTTGACGCCTGATACGGGGTTTCCGGTGTCATAACATCAGACTTTGAAGAACCGACTGCTCATCGGTTCCTCGAGATTCACGAGCTCGGCAGTGCGCGCTTTTGTCAGCTTTTTAGCGCATTGTTTAAACTTCAAAGCTCACTACGTTCCGTAGACTGCGCAGGCGCTATCCTCTGGACGGGGTTTCAACACCCCCATCTCCACAGATGAGCCTTCAACCTGCGTTGAAGGCGTGGGGGGAGAAAAGCCGGAGCGTTGCACGAGTTTGCCGAAGGCAAGGCTCGCGCCGCGAGGCGGGGTCGCGGAAATTTTCCGTCAGGAAAATTATCCGTGGCTCAACACCCCCATCTCCACAATAAAAAACACCCGCGGCTGCCAGAGGCAGCCGCGGGCGCAAGAGCCGCAATTTACTCGACCTTCGACATCATCGGGCGGCACTTCTTCCCGCACACAGTGCACGTTTTATCGTCTGCTTTACAGGTCGAGTGCGGACCGCAATCGCACCATTCATTCTGGTCCATAGAAACAAAAATTATTCGATACTAACACCATCAGTATACCAGATCGCATGGGTTCTTGCGTGAATGAAAAATATAACGTATAACGAGGCAAAACCAATTACTTATGCCAGACGGGCAAGAAGATGGAGAAGCTATGGCCGGCTCTCATGATGCACACCCGGCAGAAAAAAGAAAAGCTTGGAACGCCGGCTCAAAGCTCGTCGCCGAAGTCTTGCAAGAAGGCGGTATAGCGAGAAAAATGGAAGGAAACAAACGTGCGGTCGGAAAGACCGTCGTGAATGAGCCGAACTCACTGACGTGCGGGGACGGCAGAGCGGCTCCCGGCGTTAAAAGAATGGAGGGGAGAAGAACCTGTGTTGGGTGTGCAGGATGCGGAATCTTAATCAAGGGAGTGAAAGAATACCTGATGCAGGGCGTCCCACCGTCACCTGAAATTAAAGCGTTCGTCGAGGAATTAAAAAAACAAAACATACGGTATGTGTATCCTCATAAGGAATGCGGCGCGGCTGATAGATTCGCGCAAGACGTCGGCGAACAAGAGAAGGGAGAGTTCTACAGCAAATTGTGGGCTTCAAAGCTTGCAGCACTCATTAAAGGTGAGATGCGTGGGATAGCGCCCGTGGAGCCAAAAGGTTTTCACGACGAGCGCGCGCTGTATGTTGACCTCACGCCGGATGGACGATTTAATCCAGACGAAGCTCCGCGCGTTTTTCCCAAAGGCTTTCACGCAAGCGTGAACTATCTCGATCCGGAGCAAGCGGCGTACGAGGTCGGTGTGTATCTTGGCATCGCTTTCGGTAACCACGGATTCGGCGAACTTTTTACCGAGCAAAACCCCTTCATCGTCTATGTAGCGGCATATTCGGAAGCAGAGGCCATCACAAAAGGCCGAGCTTTCTTGTCAGTTTTGAGACGATATGGCAGCAGGGTTGTTTTTAAAACGATAGAGCTTCCGAGACCAAAACAGTGACGCGTGATAGCATGGTCTCGATAAGAAATAAAAACCCTTGAGTATTTCCAAAACACGCATCAACGCGCAGATACGCGCCCCCCAGCTGCGGGTCATCGGCGCAGACGGCAAGAATATCGGCGTCATCTCTCTCCAAGAAGCCATGAACGCCGCAAAGGCGGCCAGCCTCGATTTAATCGAGGTTTCTCCGAACGCGACCCCGCCGGTTGCGAAAATAATGGATTATGGTAAGTTTCAGTATCTTGAGCAGAAAAAGGACCGCGAAATCAGGGCGAAATCGCACGTCACCGAGACCAAGGCAGTCCAGGTCGAAGTAGGAACGGGCGAAAATGACCTCATGCGGAAGGCCCGGCAAGCAGCGGGCTGGCTCAAGGAAGGTCACCGCGTCCGCGTCGAATTGTTCCTCAAAGGCCGCTACAAGTACATGGACCCCGCCTTTCTCAAAGAGAGGCTGAAGCGGTTCGTCCTTCTGGTTCCCGAAGAGTACAAAGTGGCGGAGGACATTCAGAAGGGACCGAAAGGTTTCACAATGATTATCGAGCGGATCGGCAAGAGTAAGTGAGATACTAATCTACGAATGCATGCGAATACTACGAATAAAGTCCGAGGTCCTCATTTCTGGCATTCGTTCCGATTCGTAAAATATTTGTAACATGAAAACGAACAAATCATACCTAAAACGCTTGCGCGTCACGCGGAGGGGGAAAATCCTTTCCCGCAAAGCGGGCCAGAATCATTTCAATGCAAAAGAACGACGCCGCACGAAAACCTCAAAGCGCCGTTCGCAGTCTGTTTTGATGAACGCATCCGACCGCGCCCGCTTCCTTCCGCGAAGCTAGAAATTAAAAAGCTGAAACCTGTAACCTGACACCTGCCACCTATTTCACATGTCACGCACCAAAGGAGGCATCAAGAACGCGAGGCGCCGGAGAAACATCCTCCGTCAGGCGAAAGGCTACCGCTTCGCGCGCTCAAAAAAGAAACGCGCAGCGATAGAGGCTCTGCATCATGCGGGCCGCTACGCGTTTCGCGACCGCAAAGCCAAGAAGCGCGACATGCGCGGGCTTGCGATCGTGCGCATCAACGCCGCACTCCGCGAGAACCTGCCTACCGGACAGGCAGGCGGCTTCAGAAATTACAGCTCCTTCATCGGCGCCTTAAAGAAAAACAACATCGAACTCGACCGGAAAGTGCTCGCGGAAATCGCAGAGCAACATCCCGAAACATTTAAAAGGATTATTGCGAAGATTTCTTAAGGCCTTTGGGACGAGTGCTCTTCTGCGCGTCAAACCGATATTCGATGGCAATTGGCCGATGGTCGGAGCCATAACCCCTTGTGCTGACATGCGTCTTGGCAATGGGAGCTTCTGACGGTACAAGGATGTGGTCGAGCTGCGACCCGGAGAAAAAGTGCGTGACCTTGCCACGCAGCGGGTTCTTGAGACCCATCGAGTTGAAAAACGCTTCCATCGATTTTCGCTCACTGATCCACGGAAGCGACTCCGAGATCGGCGAGCCAAGGAGCCAGCTCACGATCTTCAAGGCACGGTCTTCTATCACATTGAAATCGCCGCAGACAATCGCCGAGTAGCCTTTCGGCAGGTGCTTTGCGACAATAGAAAGCTCGCGTGCGCGACGCGATGGCCCGGCTAGGTTCAAGTGGAGTGAAAACACCCTGAACGTGCCCATATCCCCGGCGTCTATGTCGGCGTACAGAGAACCTCTGCCGGCACTCTGCGACATACCTATGGGACGCATCGACCACACGAAAAAGCGCTGCCGAAGAGGGCGATGCGCGTTATCGGGGAACGGAATCTGCTCCGAGGAGAGTATCGGGTATTTTGAAAGGATAACCACGTAATTACGATTCACCTGGCGGCGTGAGATGACCTGGACGATATCGATGCCGTAGGCGATCTCATAGGGGAGCGTCTTGAGCCGGTCAAGAAATTGTTCCGGCACTTCCTGCAAGCACAGGATATCGAAATCGAGCTCCTCGATGTAACGAAACGCCCTTTCAGGCGTCGGATTATTGCAGAACATGTTCCACGAATAGATTTTCATCCCGTTAGAAGTTATTGGGTATGCCGTTCGAAATAAAACGCATGTCTCATTCGAAGAGAGAACAACCGAGATACATGCTGACCCTCTGCGGAAAAACTTCTAACGGGATTCATGGTCGCCGCATTATACTACCTCCCTTTGCGGTTTCGGTTCAAGTCGTACAGTCTCTCCTTCCCTCGGCACCGAAACCGGAATATCAAGGAATCCCTGGATCCTCTGCGCGAGAAACGCCGCGGATTGCGTTTCTCCGAGGATGACGAAGACTTCCTTCGGTTTCGCCTGTTCGGCGTACGAGAGGAGATCGTCCCGATCGGCGTGTGCCGAGAATCCGTCGACTGATTTTACCGCGGCGCGCACGGCAACGTGCGCGCCGTCTATCTCGACTTCTCTGGCGCCGTCTTTGATGCGCCGCCCCAAACTTCCCGCAGCTTGATAGCCCGAGATGAGCAGTGTCGTTCCCGACTCACCCAAGTATCTCGCCTCGTGGCGGCGGATGCGTCCCCCATGGCTCATGCCGGCGCCGGCGATCACGATTTTCGGAGCAGGCGTGTTTTCTATCTCGCGAGAATCAGCGGCGTCAGCAGTAACCCGAAGCGATGGAAATGAGAATGGGTCGTCTTTCGTTTTGATGCGCGTACGGATGTCATTGCGGAGAAACTCCGGAAACCGCTCATACACTTCGGTTACTTTCGCGGCAAGCGGCGAGTCGAGAAAAACCGGCAGCGGCGTGGTGCCGCTGCCGGCAAACATGCGCTCGAGCGAAGAAAGTATGATCTGCGTCCGCTCCAATGAAAACGCCGGAATCAAAAGGACGCCATTTTTCTTTCGGGTTTCTTCGACAGCCGAGCGGAGTATCTCCTCGCTTGCCTCGAGGGGCTCGTGCACGCGGTCGCCATACACGCTTTCCATGAAAAGATACTCGATGCCGTCCGGCACTTCGCGGTCGGGAACCAGAATCGCCGGCACGCGCCCCAGATCGCCCGTGAAAACCATGCGGGTGCCGAACGCGTCTATGACGACGCTCGCGGAGCCGATGATATGACCGGCGTTGGCAAGTGAAAACGAAACCTCGGGTGCCAGCTCGACCTTTTTGTGATACGGAAGCTCTTCCACCATCGAAACGGCGCGCTCGACGTCCCCGGGAGCGTACGGCGGCTCGTCGCCGCAGCGCTTGGCCTCATCCGCAATGATGTGGAGCGAATCCTCGAGCATGATGGGCATGAGAGCCCGCGTCGGAGCAGTCGCGTAGGCTTTCCCGCGGAATCCTTCTTTCACGAGCTTCGGAAAGAGGCCGATATGGTCCGCGTGTGCATGGGTAAAAATGATCACGTCAACTGATGCCGGGTCATACGAAAACTTTTCGCGGTTCACGGATTCGCAGAAACGCTCTCCCTGCGCGAGTCCGCAGTCTACGAGAAGGCGTGTTGTCTTTCCCAAATCAAAAAACTCCAGAAGGAAGTTCGAGCCGGTGACGCGCCGCGCGCCGCGCGCAAAGGTAACCGAAATAGATGAGCCCATAAAGTGAGAATACAATATCCCCCGTGAGATGGCGGCTTCGGCCCGTGAGATAGCGAAGCTGCATCTCAC
>CAZVGP010000024.1:0-8019 GCA_964626715.1 uncultured Candidatus Saccharibacteria bacterium | reverse complement strand
GGCCCGTGAGATGCAGCTTCGCTATCTCACGGGCCGAAGCCGCCATCTCACGGGGCGGTGTATCGGAAGCTCCTATTTCATGTGGCTCGAGACAAGCTTGGTCATCTCGAACATCGACACTTCTCCTTTACCGCCGAATACCGCTTTCAGCTTGTCATCGGCGAGGATATTTCTCTTGTTCTTCGGGTTCTGCAGATTATGCTTCTTGATATGCTCCCACAGCTTCTTGATCACTTGCCCCCGGGACATAGGGCCTTTCCCGACTACCGCTTCAAGTTCCGGAGAAAGATTCAGCGGCTTCAATAGCGCTGGATTAGCTTTTCGTACCATACGATGAAAATATTAAAATAGCTTGTAATGCTTTTCTCAGGCACTGGTAGTGTACCCCATTAGATAGAGATGCACAATCGGGCCTACTGGATAAAAATCCATGAAAAGGCGAGGCATTCCGGCGGTATCGCGTAGGGTTATCTAACGGGGTGTATCATGGAGGATGAAAGGGATGTGGTTCTTTTCGCCTCGTGCCGTAGCATGTTGTATAGAAAGGATTTTTTGAGAAACCCATGGTGGATATGAGCTCGGAATTCATCGCAAAACTCGAGGAGCGCTGGAAGGCGGGGAAGCTTTTGTGCGTCGGCTTGGACAGCGATTTTCTGAAGCTGCCGGAATCGATTACCCGAGAGCACGAGTCTTCCGAAGAAGCGCTCTTTGTGTTCAATCGTGCGATTATCGACGCGACTGCCGATTCTGCGTGCGCGTTCAAGGCGAACCCTGCTTTTTATGAAGCAGAAAGCGATCAAGGCGTCCGGGCTCTGAAGCGCACCAGCGAATACCTGAAAGAGCACTATCCCGAGATACCGGCCATCCTTGATGCGAAGCGCGCCGACATCGGCAACACGAACGACGCCTATGCGCGTGCCATCTTCGATGAGTTGCAGATGGACGCGGTCACCGTGCACCCGTATCTCGGCAAGGAATCTCTGAAGCCCTTTCTCGACAGGAAGGACAAAGGAATCTTGGTATTAGTGAAGACATCGAATCCGGGGGCAGGAGAGTTCCAGGATTTGCCTGCGGGCGAAGCGGGTGAGCCGCTCTATGCAGTCGTTGCGCGGCATGTCGCACAGAAGTGGAATGAGAACGGGAATTGCGGCGCCGTTGTCGGCGCGACGTATCCTGAAGAGCTCTCGACGGTGCGAAAGATCATTGGCGATATGCCGATACTCGTTCCGGGCATCGGTGTGCAGGGAGGTGACGTGGGGAAAACGGTCCGCGCCGGGAAGGCGAAGCGTTCATTCGGTCTCATCATAAATGCATCGCGGAGTGTTATCTTTGCAGGAAGCGGCGATGATTTCGCGGATGCGGCGCGGATTTCCGCCGAGTCGCTTTCGGCGGAAATCCGCGCGGCCCTGACCTTGTGAGAGACTAGAGCTATGCGCACGGCGTATGCGCTTCTCGGCCTCGGATTCCTTGTTATCATACTCGGTGTCTATTTCTTCGGGCGTAACGCACCGCCTGCAAATCATATGCTTTCGATAACCAGTTCCGCATTTTCCGAAAACGGCAGCATTCCGGAAAAATACACCTGTGATTCCGAGAACGTGAATCCGCCGCTTTCTATTTCCGGCGTGCCTCCGGGCGCACAATCACTTACACTCATCATGGATGACCCCGACATTCCGCAGGCGGTGAAAGATCGTATGCACATAGATGTTTTCGACCACTGGGTCGTTTTCAATATCCCGCCAGATACGAACGGAATCACCGCAAGCTCGACTCCTCCCGGTGTTCAGGGCGCAAATAGCATCGGCAAAGCAGAGTACACCGGGCCCTGCCCGCCAGACCGTGAGCACCGCTACTTCTTCAAGCTCTACGCCTTGGATGTGATGCTTCCGCTTTCTTCCGGCGCTTCGCCCGCCACGGTGGAGCAGGCGATGCAGGGCCATATCATGGAGTCAGCGGAGCTTGTGGGCCTGTACAACAGGCCTCAAAATAGGGCGAAATAGATTCTTCCCACATCACGTTTGAATCCTTTTGAGAGAGAAGGCGATATACCCCGTGAGATGGCGGCTTCGGCCCGTGAGATAGCGAAGCTGCATCTCACGGGCCTTCGCCTATCTCACGGGGTATACTTATTTGTAATGCACATCACTCTCAAGGCGACGGGCGCGGTCATGATTACGGACGAGGTGCGCTCGTTCGTCGAAGAGAAGGTCAGAAAACTTGAGAAAGTTCTTGATCCCTCCGATACCGCTGCGCTCGCCGAAGTCGAAGTGGCCTCGGTAAGCAAATCGAGAAGCGGAGACTTGTTCCGCGCCGAAATTAACCTGACCTTCACGGGCGGATTCGCGCGGGCGGAGGCATCACGCGAAACCTTGCATGCCGCCCTTGATGAAGCGGTCACCGAAGCAAGGCGGGAAGTCCGGCGCATGCGCACGAAGCATCGCGACCTTATCCGCCGCGGCGGGGCGAGAGTGAAGGAATTTTTCCGGCGGTTCAGGGGGAAGTGAATGACGAGCGTCGTGAACCTTTCGCAATCCTACCACCAGCATCTCAAGGCGCTTCTTACAGCAGCGGAAGAAGCGCTGTCGGCTTCGGGATTTGATGCGCTTCTCATCCACTCGGGAACGCCGCTCACGTACTTTTCTGACGACCAAGAAGCGCCGTTCCATTCTAATCCGTACTTCGCGCATTTCGTCCCGCTTTCCGGGCCGCACCATCTTTTATTCATACAACCCGGCAAGAAACCGCTCCTTGTCCGCGTGAAGCCGGAAGATTTTTGGCGCGAACATGCTCCACTTGAAAATCAATTTTGGATTTCAGCGTTTGACTTCCGGGAAGCTGCCAACAGTGAAGCCGCGTGGAAAGAGATTCCATTAGGCGCGCGCATTGCCTACGCATACATCGGAGACAATCAAAAGGAAGCAGAGGCGCACGGCATCGCGGCAGTATCCGTGAATCCTCCGGCGATCCTTTCGCGCTTGGATTGGCGGCGCAGTTTCAAAACTCCGTACGAGGTTTCCTGCATCGAAGAGGCGAACCGGGTTAGTGCGTGCGGCCACTCTGCCGCGCGCGGCGCGTTCCTCTCCGGTGTGTCCGAAATAGAGATCCACTATGCATATCTCTCTGCGCTCGACGCGACCGAAGTGGAGTTTCCGTACGAGACGGTTGTCGCTCTCGATGAGAAAGCGGCCATCCTTCACTATCAAGGGAAACGAAAAAAGGGAGCGGGAAGCGTTTTACTGCTCGACGCGGGAGCATCACATCTCGGATACGCGTCCGATATTACGCGAACGTATCTCACTACAACAGCCGATTCGCTTTTCCGTGATTTGTACGAGGGCGTCGAGAAAATCCAAAAAGAGCTTTGCGAGATGGCAAAACCCGGCGTTTCATTCCCAGATTTACATCGCACGGCGCACGTCAAGATAGGGGATCTGCTCCATTCTCTCGGTATCATCGCGATTACCGGCAAAAAGGCCGAATCGCTCGGGATAACGAAAGCATTTTTCCCCCACGGGCTCGGGCATTTTTTGGGAATTACGGTGCACGATGTCGGCGGAAACCAAAAATCTCCTGACGGCGGCGCACTCGAGTCGCCGAAAGGATATCCGCGGCTCCGCATGACTCGGACTATCGAGGAAAGAATGGTTTTTACGATAGAACCGGGGATTTATTTCATCGAGATGCTCCTTCGGCCTCATCGCTCCGGGGATACATCAAAATATTTTGATTGGAAACTCATCGGTCGGCTTATGCCATTTGGCGGTATCCGGATCGAAGACGATATTCTTGCGACAAAGGAAGGGAATAGAAATCTTACAAGGCCATATGTTTGAATTCAGTTCTGATATAAAAATCGCCTTCGCCATTCTTTCGGCAGTTTTTATGGCTAGTGCGTATTTTCCGTATCTCAAAGGTATGCTCGCAGGAAAAACGAAGCCGCATGTGTACACATGGCTCATATGGACGCTGACCACAGGGACGGCGACGGTTGCACTCTGGTACGGGGGCGGAGGATATGGCGCGGCAAGTTATACGTTCTCAACGTTCCTTACCTTTATTTTCTTTTTGCTTTCTTTCAGATATGGAACCAAAAATATTACCAAGAGTGACACCGTGATCCTCATTCTTGCTCTTGTCGCAATTGTCGTGTGGTGGTCGCTTCATAATCCGCTTCTTGCGGTTTTCATGGTCACCGCGATAGATGGGTTTGCGTATCTCCCGAGTTTCAGAAAAACATTTGAAGAGCCGTGGAGCGAACCGATCGCATCATGGATCATGTTCACTCTTGGTAATCTCTCCACGCTTATCGCACTTCGTGAATACAATCTTCTCACCGTGACCTATATTTTGATGAGTGTGATTGCAAATATCATTCTCGTGTGCATTTGTATTTTCAGAAGGCCTGTGGTTCAAAAACCGAGTTTCTAAGGTCTTCTGGCAATCAGACGATTTATGAGGTGCCACGGACGAAATCAACGTAATTCATCTCGCGTTTTCCTTCGGGGATGACACGGAGGACGCGGAATTCGCCGACGGCGAATTCCGCGTTTGTGATTTTCACGCGGATTTTTTTCTCGTTCCGTTCTGCAAAGAAATACGTTCCCGGCCACTCATCATACGCGCAGAATTTGAGGTAGTTCTGGTATCCATCGTTCGCCAAATCTATCTCACCATCTTCTTTTTCTATTTTTTTCGTGAATGTTGCTCTAGAATGATCTTGCGGTTCGGGTTTGATGGTATCAGAATCTTCGTCCTCATCGTACGTATAACTGGATTCCAAAACCCATCGAGGGATTACCTCGGCGAGCAACTCTCCTCCCGCACGCGCGAGGATTTCTTCAAGGATGCTAGCGCGGATCGGCCACGGCTCCGGTGCAATGGAGGCTTGCGCGAGGATGGGGCCGTGGTCCAGCTCCTCATCAAGAAGCATGATGGTAACGCCGGTTTCTTTCTCGTCAGCGAGGATCGCACTTTCGATGGGCGAAGGGCCCCGGAATCGAGGAAGAAGTGAGGGGTGAACGTTCAGGCTTCCATAGCGCGCCAACTTTAGTACATCGAATGGAATAAGGTAGCCATATGCCGCGACAATAAACAGGTCCCATTCGCTGTTGAAAAGAATCTCGGTTACAGGCTCTTCGGCACGAAGCGATTTTGGTGTGATGACATCCAAGCCCTGCTTCTCCGCCCATTTCTTCACGTCGGATTTCTTGAGCGCAAGGCCTCTTCCGGCCGGTTTGTCGGAAGCGGTGACGATAAGGGCGGGTTCGATGCCGCCTTTTACCAGCTCTTCGAGCACGGAAACGGCGAAACGCGGCGTTCCAAAAAACCCCAGTTTTAAATCCTTACCTTTCATTGTTTTACTCATTGTCGCACTGTATCTCCCAAGCGCATGGATTTATAGCGGATTAAAACGGGGCAGGGGCGATCCGTAAGCGACTCTGTTTTTTTCTATTTTTGCTCGTAAGCATCTTCAGTGAGTTTCTTATTTATACGATATATCGTATAACTAATTTTTACGCGCGTGGCCGGTTGCGGTTTCTTTTTTGTCGGCATCAATTTCTTCTTCTTTATTCTCGAACACTTCCTCGGCCTTATCGACGTACAGGATGCCTTCGAGATGGTCGTACTCGTGCTGGAAGATCTGCGCAAGGAGGCTGGATGCTCCTCGCTCGAACCGCTTTCCGTTCTTGTCATACGCGCGCACCGTTGCTCGGAGCGAGCGCTTGATGTTGCCGTGATACCCGGGCACGGAGAGGCACGCTTCGTCCATGAGTTCTTTTTTCCGAGAAAGCTTCGTGAGTTTCGGATTGATGAATGCCACATCCGGCTCCTTATCTGCTGTCGGGTCTTTGCGTTCTTTCCCGGCAAGCACGAATCCTCGTACCACAAAGATGCGGTAGGGGATGCCGATCTGCGGAGCCGCGATAGCGACCCCGTGCTCTGTTTCGCGTACCGCTGCCGACATCCGCGCAATCATTTTTTTAAGTTCTGCAGCCCCGAAAAGTTCCTTCGGCGCTTCTTTCGCTTTGTGCGCCAGTATCTTCGCTCCTTTTATGACGATAGCGTCAGGCATATGAATAGTGAACAGTACTTAGTATACAGTGTGGGGTTTTTCTGAGCACTAATCCCTAAACACTAATCACTAACTTATGCTATTTCCTCCGGATCAACCGTTACATCAATATCGGGAGCGAATGCGCGCAGGCGCTCGGCGAGTTTTTCGTCAGGCCACGCTCCTTTGGAAAGCCGGATGACAGCGCGAGCGCTCCATTCATTTTTCCCTTCGGCGATTGCAGGAAGGGGGCCGACGAGATCGGTATCCGCGAAGGCCTCTTTGACCGAAAGCCGGTTTTTCTCGACCGTTTGGCGCGCTCCCCGCCATGAAAGGCCGATAAACGTCGAGAAGGGCGGATATCCGTACTTTTGCCGCTCTTCGATATCCGTGCGGTAGAAATTCGCCGGATTCCCCGACACGAGCGTTTTCATGACAAGGTGTTCGGGTTTTCTGGTTTCGACGGTGAGCGACAGCTCCGCGCGTTCGCGCAGATAAAAGAGTATCGAAAGCGTGTGCTCGTGCGCGCGCCACGCGGGAAGGGACAGCAGGCTATCAACCGAAGCGACGACCACGCGCTCCACCGGCTCCGTGAGGTAGGGAAGCATGCGCTCGGTTCCGGCGATGATCGCTCCTGCGGTACTGAAGAACTGCGCGGAGATTTTCTTCGCGCTTTTGTGCGTCGGCGCGCTCTCTTTCGTAAAAAGCAGGAGCGGCGCGTTGGGAAACTTTTTCTTAAGTTCTTCAAAAACGCCTTCGATGCCGATGCCCAAGGTTACGAGGTTCCAACCGCCGCACACGCGGCACGGCGTTCCGGCAGGGATGACCGCTCCGGAGCGGTGCGATAAAAACATGTTTCCCTCCGAAGTTTTGTGGAGAACCATCGGCGTGCCGGTTTCTTTGTCGGTAACCGGCGTGCCGCAGTCGTTGCAGACGGTCAATGGCGCGATGCCGCGCCGCGCGGCAAAGACGGCGACGCGCCCTCCCCGGCCGATTTCTGGGCTTATTGTTTTGAGGGTTTCTTCGGCCACCATTTTGAAAACACGCTTCATGCCGCGCTCATTGTCGAGCTCTTTCATCTGATCTTTTTTCCGCGCGTCAACGATATGCACCTCTGTCTCTCGCGCGCTCCTCGCTTGCGCACGGGCAAGCTCTTCCATCTCGCCTATGTCCACCCTGTAGCGGGTTTCGACGCGAAGCGGGAAATCAGCAAGGAGAAGCCGTATGCCTTTGCCGCGCGCGAAAAATTCGGCCGCGCGCCGGATATCGGCGCGCGGCCGGGCAACAGTGCGATACGCCCGCGCGCTCTCGCGCTCGACGATGACGGTGTCGATGTCGTCTCTCGGCACCGAGAGCGAGAACGCGGTCCCGATGATGAGAAGCGGTTCCGTTTCCGTGAGGCATCGGTTCCACGCGTCCACGAGTTTTTTCTTCGGCATCTCGCTCGTGAAAAGGATAACGCGCTCTTCGATGCCGCGCGCAAGCTCTTTGCCGAGCGTTTCCGCTTCGATGACGGTCGGCGCGAGGACGAGGAGTGAGGAGCCGCGCGCGAACGCTTCGCGCGCGAGGTTGCGGTAGGTGCGTATCCGCTCTTCTTTTTCGGCCTGCAACACGACGAGGTCGGAGCGTGCCCGAGCCGGAGCAGGAGTTTTTTCTTCAGGATGCCGGATCTCTTTGAGCTTTAATGCCGAGCCGAGGATCGCTTGCGACGTCAGTGCCGCGAGCATGATGCCTTCGTGAATCCCGTGCCAGAGAGCCGAATCGCGGACGGATTCGATGAAGACGGAGCTGAAAATCCGTTTTGCGCTCTCTGCGGGAAGTTTTTTCAGAGTGAAATCCGCACTCCGAATATCCGCTTTTTCTTCCCGCACATCCTTAGAAGAAATGACGAGTGCGGGGATGTTTTTCCCTCTGACAGGTGCGGAAACGAGAGAACCTTCGGGCAGCGGCTCGCGCGAAAAGAA
>CAZVGP010000023.1:0-8466 GCA_964626715.1 uncultured Candidatus Saccharibacteria bacterium | reverse complement strand
AGGGAAGTGAGGGGCGCGATCCTGGAAGCGCTGTCTCAAAAATCCCAGCAGCTTCAAGCTCTTGTCAGCAGGCTTCATTTCCCGGCGAAGCGAGTACGAAAGCAGCTCGAGGCACTTTCCCGTGAAGGGCTCATTGCTCTCTCAAAGCGGCGCGCGTCACTTCCCGTCTAGCGGGTGTCTTTGATAGAAACCACGAAGGGAATGCCGCACAGCATAACGATGCCGAACGCGAGGAAGACGTATTCAAACGGCGCGAAGAAAAGCACCGCGCTGCCTATCAGGGGTCCCGCGATCGTCGCAACCTGCCGCAAGACCCTGAAAACGCCGATGAGCTCGCTGTCGGCCGCATTTACCTGCTTGAAAAAGTAGGTTTCGGTGGAAATCTCCAGAAGCGCGCCGCCCGCGTGCGCGAGAAGGATGATGGCGGCAAACCCGAGAAGCGCTAAGCCTGGTGAAAAGAAGAGCGCGATGTACGATCCGCCGGCGAGGGCAAGGCCGGCAATCATGAATTCTTTTTCTCCGAAGCGTGTGTCCGCAAGCCGCCCGACCGGCGCTTCAATGATGACGAAGAGGAAGGTCGCGAGGGAAAATATCGAGCCGATGACCGCCCAAGAGAAGCCGGCGTGGTTGTAGAGATACAGCGGCAGGTACACGATGGTCCAGACGAAGAAGAGCTGAAGCAAAAAGTGTGCGCCCATGGCGATGGCGAGCGAGCGCTTCGCGAAAAGCTCGCGGAACGCATCGCCGAGGTCAAGCGCGCGCGCCGGTACGTGCGGTATCGCCGAGAAGAACCGCGACGCAAGGTACGCACAGAGAAGAAACGCGCCAGCCGCGATAAGGAACACGCGCCAGTAATCGCTGTCGGTCAGCGTGACCGCGATGATGAGGGAAGCGAGCGACACGGAGCCGGCGGCAACCGAGAGAAAGATGCCGCGCGAGGAGCCGGTCATGCCTTCCTCTCCTCCCACGATTTTCTCGAGAATGACATCGAGCGCGAGCGCGACCATCCAGCCGGCTGTCCACGCAATGATGTACAACGTTATGACCGCGACTGTCTCATGTACGAATGCGAGCGCGGCAAGGCACAGGGCGGCGATCAGGCTTCCGGCGATGAGCGTGCGGTGCGTGCGGAAACGGGCGAAGAGGTGCGGCGAAAGAAGAATCATGACGCCCGCCGCGATCGATGCTCCGGTAAACACGAGCCCGACGGAGCGCTCCGGGATAAAGTTCGAAAGGAAGGTCGAATACACGAGATAGGGGAGATAGACGCCGAGTCCTCGCAGGAAATTCCCGAGGTGGATCGCGTTTTGCGAAAAAAGATTCCTCATTGTGGCGTAGTGTAACGAGCGAGGAAGTTTGCAAACGAAAGCGCGGTCGGGTCATCGTCCCGGACGAATTGCATGGCTCCAGTATAGCGCCTCTCGGTGTTCACTTTTCAAGAGGAGAAATATCTTTTAGCGTGCGAGGCGGTTTTTGCGCGCACCAGCGGCAGAGATACACCTCATCTCCGTTGTCGTTGCCCTTATGTGTTGCCCACATTCTTGGATGGCGCGAACAACGACGCTGCTGCGTTTGTTTTTCCTGCTCTTCTGGCTTTTCAGCTGGTTTCCGGTGTCGGAAAAACTGCCACTAACGCTCCCAACTCATAGTGCTTCCACTCTACACCCCGATCAAGACCGGTATCACCATGGGGCGCTTCGACGTCTTCTGGAAGAGATAGCGCTCGACGGTGTCGGTGAGATTCGTCTTGATGTACTCGAGATCGATGGGATTCATGCCGGCCGCCAAATCTTCCACCGTTTTTTTGATGAGGAGTCGCGACTCTGAAAGGAGATTCTGCGATTCACGAAGATACACGAAGCCGCGCGAGATGATGTCGGGCGATTTCTTCAAGGTGCCGCTCCGTAGGTTCACGGTCGCGATGATGACGAACATGCCGTCTTCGGCGAGGGATTTTCTGTCGCGGATGACGACTTCCTGCATGTCGCCGATCGCAAATCCATCCACCATCATAGGATTTGCGGGAATCTTCTCCTTTCTCACGCGCCAGCTCGTGCCGTTCTGTATCTCGATGATGCTCCCGTTATCGGGGATGATGACGTTCCCTTTCGGGAAGCCCGCGGCAATCTGCGCGTTCGCGTGGTATTTGAGCATCGAGTAGTAGCCGTACGCGGGCATGAAGAACCGGGGCTTCACCTGCTCGCGCATCCACACCAGCTCTCCCGTGTTCCCGTGCCCGGTCGAATGGACATCGGATGAGCGGTAGTGGATCAAGGTGACGCCGTGCCGCAAAAGATTGTCCTTCAAGGTCTGCACGCGCACCTCGTTCCCGGGGATAACGGACGAAGAAAGCACGACCGTGTCGCGTTCGGTGAAGCTGATGGTCTTGTGCTTTTTCGTGGCGATGCGCATAAGCGCGGCCGACTCCTCGCCTTGCGAGCCCGTCGCGATGACGACGATCTTATCCGGCGGGTAATCGCCGATCTGCTCTGCCGGTATCACGGTGCCGGGCTTTGGTGTGAAGATATTGCCGCGCTCAGCTATCTCGATGTTGGTCTTTATCGCGCGGCCTTCGGTCACTATCTTCTTGCCGAATTTTTCAGCGACACGGATGATATGGATCATCCGTTCGAACTGCGATGAGAAGGTGCCGATGATAAGCCGCCCTTTCACGGTCTTGATGATGTCTTCTATCGTCTGGTGCACGCGCGCTTCCGGGATGGAGAAGCCCTCGCGCTCCGCGTTCGTCGAGTCGGCGATGAAAAGCAGATTGGTGTTCTTCCCGACCGCTCCCCAGTTCTTGAATTCTTTTTCCGAGGGCACGCCATCGTTGTGTTCGAGGCGCAAGTCTCCGGAGATGACGATATTGCCATGCTTGGTTTGGACCAATAGCCCCATCGAATCAGGGATCGAGTGTGTCACCGGAAAGCTTTTCACGGTCACGCCGCCCACGTTTACGCTTCCGCCCGGCTCAAGCACGCGGAGGTCCAAGGCCGGGAGGTGAGGAAATTCCTCCTGTCGCTTTTTTATCATGAGCGAGGTCAAGTATTGCGTGTAGATCGGCGGATTGCCGATGCGGTCGATGATGTAGGGGATGCCGCCGATGTGGTCGAGGTGTCCGTGCGTTATGAAAACCCCGAGGATGCGCTTCTTGTTCTCTTCAAGGTAGCGCGTGTTCGGAAGGATGTAGTCGACGCCGGGCGCAGACTCTTCGGAAACGAACTGAAAACCCACGTCAAAGACGAGGATGCCCTCGCGGAGCTCAATGAGGCACATGTTGCGGCCGACTTCCTCGACGCCGCCTATCGGGATTATGCGGACCGTGTCGGCGTCGAGAGGCGGGAGCTTGATGCGCTCGGCTTCAGGTGTTTCTTTCAACTCCTCTCGCGGAGGATGGGGCGGCGGCCGCATGCGCCGCTGCATGCCGCCGCGGTGAAGCGCGTGCGGCCGGTGTCCGGGAATGCCTTGTGGGGCGCGGCGGCTCTCGCCGCGCGTGTGCGGATGCGGCGCATGCGCTCCGTGCCGGCGAGCGTGCATGTCGCCCTGTCCCGCGGGGCGGAGGATCCCTGTGTACGGACGTGCTCTCCGGCGATGCGGGATCGGATTTTGTCCAGGTGTGTCCATAAAAACGAGATTTAGATTAAATATAAGTGAGTTATTAAATAATTTTTTGGATCAATGCTTTGAGGTTCATGGTAAAGACGGGCCAGACACGCTCCGTCGAGAGGTACCATTCATCGACCGAGATGAAACGGTCGCTCGGCGTCTCGATGGTGCCCAAGGTGATACCTTGCGCGGCAGGCGGCGTCAGGTAGACGAAGTGTGGCGTGTAGAGGAAAACTGTGGCGGTTTCCGAAGAGATCATCTTTGCCGCTTGTCGTTCTTTATCTTGTGCTGCCGAAGGGTTGTTGTCTTTCCGCGCGGCGTCAAGGAGCTTGTCGACGTTCGCGTTTGCATACAGAGCGATATTGAGCCCCGGATCATTGCGCTGGCTCGAGTGCCAGAAGGGATAGAGATCGGGCTCGCGTCCGACCACGAGGCCGAACAGTAAGGCGTCATACTTTCTCGGCTGTATGACGTCGACGGTAAGATCGCTTTGGTCAAAGAACTGCAGCGTGACGTCGGCGCCGGCCGCTTTCCAATCATCGGCGACCAACTCTGCCGCGGATTTGAGTTCGGGAACATTCGACGTTGAGAGCGAGAACACAAGCCGCACTACCTGCTTTTTCTTGTTGATGACGGCGGTCTTCTGAAAGAATCCGTCGGCTCCGATTTTCCAGCCCGCTTTCGTCAGGATCGCTTGCGCGGAGGCGACGCGCTCGTCCCTCGACTTTTGGAGGGGCGGGCTTATTCCAACGGAATCAGGAGGAAGCGGCCCGTCAATGACTGAGCCATACCCTCCCAACACTGTACTCACGATCGCATTTTTGTCAACTGCCGCA
Source organism: uncultured Candidatus Saccharibacteria bacterium (assembly GCA_964626715.1). Classification (GTDB taxonomy): domain Bacteria; phylum Patescibacteriota; class Minisyncoccia; order Phycocordibacterales; family Phycocordibacteraceae; genus Phycocordibacter. The sequence goes on along the minus strand of CAZVGP010000023.1, from coordinate 4,024 downwards.
TCGAGGGCCGCCCGCACCGCTTGGTCGGAAAAGATTCTATTCTGGCTTTGGTTGAAGAAGACGCCGAAGACCCTTCCGAAAACCGCCTCATGGAGCGTATGCGCGGCGGTGACTGCTTTGTTCGCGATGCCGTACGCAGACCCGATGTCCCCGTGATTAAAAGCGGCTTCGAGCGCATCGTCATCGGCATAGAACTTAAACACGAGATTCGTGATGAACGGGACCCGCACGCCTTCGGTAAAAGCGGTAAGACGGTATTCGGTGGGGATGCCGGAGCTATTCCGTTTCACGTTTTCAATCCGGTAGGGCCCCGAGCCGATGGGACTTGCATTTAACGCGCTGAAGGGGAATTCCTCGGCGGTCACTCCCTGCCAGAGATGTTTCGGCAGTATGCCCAAGGTCGCGTTTTTCAAAAACGGCGCGTAGGGGCTTTTAAGCGTGAACGAAACGGTCTTCGGATCGACGACGGTCACCGATACGCCTTGCCAGTTGGCCCGAAGCGGGCTTTTGACGTCGGGATTCTGGGCCTCTCTCACGGTGAACGCAACATCGTCAGCCGTGATCAGCGCGCCGTCTTGGAAACGCAGCCCGTCTTTCAGAGTGAATGTGTAGGTGAGCTCATCGGTGCTTATCGAATAGGCGGACGCGAGGTCTGAGGAGAGGGAGCCGTCCGGATTCGTTTTGAGAAGTCCTGAATACACAAGTTCGCTTAAGTCGCGGTCGGTGTCGGAAATCGCGAGAAGCGGGTTGACAAAGCGCGGCGTGCCCACGACCCCTTCTGTGTAGGTGCCGCCGCGGGCGGGTATTTCCTCTGTCAGCGCGACGGAAACGCCGGCAAGCAGGGTGCCCGCGGCGAGAGCCGTCACGATGCCTAAAGTGGCGACGACAAACCAATCAGACGGTGTGAAAAACGAGATCCTCGACTCAAGGTTTTGTATCGGTTTCAAGAATCTCCGTTTCAGAAGCGCACGGAAGAAGGCGCGCAGCTGGTCCATTGGGTGAGTGAGGGTGTTTGTTAGCTTATGAGCTTATGAGGAGGGCGAGGAGGGCCGATGCGGCAAAGAGTATCGCAAGCACGATCGATGAACGGAAGAGGAAAAGTTCCGCTCCTCGGCGTGTGTAGAACGTGCCTTGGGTAGAATCGCCAAACGCTCCCCCTAAGCCAGCTCCGCGCTGTTGAAGCAGGATGGCTCCGATAAGGAGTACCGACAGGACCACTTGGATCCCCGGCAAAAGGGCATAAATAAGGGTCATGATGCTTTGGAAAGATAGTAACATTATGCCGTCCGCATGGCAACCGCGCGGACGAGTTCGCATGTATTTGCATCTCTTCCTTTAGGGTATTAGGATTATCTTCATGTCCGACGAAAATCATTCCCCACAGGTAACTCTTAGCGAAGAGGAGGAAAAAATACTCTCCACAATTTCTTGGAGAGGGATATTGACGGGTGTTCTGATCGCAGTTCAACATTATTTTCCTAAAGGAAAACAAAAAAATAATGAAAAGAGACAGGATGCTGCAAGGCGAATAAAAAGGGCACGAAGGGAAGGACAAGGCGGTTCTTTTTTGGGGCCACTGCCGATTTCGAAAGATTGACTTCGAGCATTGTTATCTTTATACTGCCCCTACATTAGGATCTTAATGGCTAAGGTATCTATGGCAAAAACGAAAAAACATTCGTCTTCTACAAAAACCGGTCATTCGAGCACGAGCGTTCCTATCCATCCTGTCGGCGACCGCGTGGTCTTGAAGCCTCTCTCCGCCGAGGAAGCTGGCATGAGAACAGCTTCAGGCATCATCATTCCCGACACTGCGAAAGAAAAGCCCGAGCAGGGAAGAGTAGTGGCGGTAGGACCAGGTAAATTCGAAGAAGGTATGCGTGTGCCGATGTCCGTAAAGCCCGGCGACCGCGTACTTTTTTCGAAGTATGGTTTCGACGAAGTGAAAGTGAATGGCGTGGAATACTACGTCGTTTCCGAATCGAACATTTTAGCGGTTCTTAGTTAATGAAATACCAATTTACGAATGCATGCGAATGTTGCGAATAAACACCCATCCATTCAATTCGCATCCGATTCGTATTATTCGTTATAATTCGTAAAATATTCGTATCATGGCAAAGAAAATACTTTTTGAATCTGATGCGAGGCAGGCCGTCAAAGCCGGCATCGACATCGCGGCGAAGGCCGTGAAGGTTACCTTGGGCCCGCGCGGCAGGAACGTTATTCTCGACAAAGGATACGGCGGCCCCCACATGACGAACGACGGCGTCACTATCGCGAAAGAAATCACGCTCAAAGACAAATTTCAGAATGTCGGCGCCGAAATCGTGAAGGAAGTCGCCAACAAGACGAACGATATGGCGGGTGACGGCACCACGACGTCCGTCGTTCTCTTCCAGGCGATGGTTGACGAGGGCATGAAGCACACGGCGATGGGCCTCAATGCCATGGGCATCCGCGCCGGTATGGAGAAAGCGGCAGAAGCGGCGGTCAAGGCCCTGAAATCTATCGCAAAGCCTGTTTCCGGAGACAAAGAAATCAGGCAGGTCGCCTCGATTGCGGCGGAATCGGAAGAAATAGGCGCGACGATCGCCGAAGTCATCAAAGAAGTCGGCCAGAACGGCGTCGTGACCGTCGAGGAATCTCCGTCATTCGGTATTGATAAGGAAATAGTGGAAGGGATGGAGTTCGACCGCGGATACGTGTCGGCGTACATGATCACGAACGCCGAGCGCATGGAAGCGGAATACAAGGATGCGGCGATTCTCATTACCGACAAGAAGATCGCTTCGATTCAGGAAATCCTTCCGGTCCTTGAAGCGGTTGCACGCACCGGAAAGAAAGAGCTCGTCATAATCGCGGACGATGTGGAAGGGGAGGCGCTCGCGACATTCGTGGTCAACAAGCTCCGCGGGGCATTCAACGTGCTTGCGGTCAAAGCGCCAGGGTATGGCGATCGGAAGAAAGAAATGCTCGAGGACATCGCGACGACCGTCGGCGCAACCGTCGTTTCGGAAGACGCAGGTGTGAAGCTCGACAAGGTGGAATTGAACATGCTTGGCCGCGCGCAGAAGGTGGTCGCGACGAAAGATTCGACCATCATCATCGGCGGGAAAGGGAAGAAGTCGGACATCGAAGCGCGGGTCGCATCGCTCAAAAAGCAGCTTGAAGCAAGTGACTCAAAGTTCGACAAAGAAAAACTCGAAGAACGCATCGCAAAACTATCCGGTGGAGTCGCAGTCATTCGCGTGGGCGCTGCTACGGAAACGGAGATGAAATACTTGAAAGACAAGATCGAGGACGCGGTGAATGCCACGAAAGCAGCTATCGCCGAAGGCATCGTCCCCGGCGGAGGCACGTCCTTGGTGAAAGCAGCCGCAAAAGCGGAGCACGAAGCTGATTGGAAAAAGATGACGAAGGAAGAAGAGCTTGGTTATCGTATCGTATTGTCAGCTTTGCTCCGGCCTTTGAAGCAGATCGCGATGAATGCGGGGAAAGATAGCGGAGAAGTCATCGTAGAGCAAGTGAAAAAAGCGCGCGGATTTGCCGGCTATGACGCAATCAAAGACGAAGTTGTTCCCGATATGATTGATGCCGGTATCATCGACCCCGTGAAAGTCGCCCGTGCGACTGTGCAGCACGCGGTTTCCGCGGCAGCGATACTCCTCACGACCGAAGCGGCTGTCGCCGACGAGCCAGAAGAGAAAAAGGAAATGCCGGGCGGAGGAGCAGGAATGGGCGGGATGGATTATTGATCGTTCGCGAGCCGAATACGGAGAGCGCTCCGGGCCGCTAGGCCAAGTCTTACGCTCCGTATTCGGCTCGCTCACTCTGGTGGAGGCAGAAAGAGAATAACTCTACTACATCTTTTATTTAGTATTCCTCTTTTTGCACCCAATCACCATATGAAATGTGGGTGCTCAAATCAGTCTCTCGTCCGAGCCTAACGAAGCAAAAACTTCCCCCGACCGACGGGGTTACACTTTTCATGGAACTCAGGGCTTAGTCTTGTCCGTATTTA
>CAZVGP010000022.1:3135-9025 GCA_964626715.1 uncultured Candidatus Saccharibacteria bacterium | reverse complement strand
TAAATATTTTTGTGCTCCGTGACACGTTTAAGTTTTAGCGATAAGGGCGTTCCAGTCCAGAGAAAAGCGCTCGATGCCCTTATTGGTCAGTTCGTGGCCGATATCAAATTCTTTCCAATCTTTTAAGATATCCAGTTTTTTATATGGGATGCTCTTTAGATCGTGAGCATCATACGTATAGTCCTTGCTGGGCATCGGCATTCCCTTGCTTCCCCATTCTTCGAGTATTTGAAACGGCAAAGTGATAATATCGGACCCGAGTTGTATCGCATATAAAAAGTGGTCGATGTTACGCACGCTCGCGGTAAGCACCTCCACATGTCCGTCGCCATTTTCATACATTTCGATTATAGTCCGGATTAAATCCATTCCGTTCTCGCCCCGGCTGTCCAGCCGACCGACAAAAGGAGAAACAAACACCCGCCCTCTTTTTGCACCACGCGTTGCGGCATAAACCGCTGCTGCCTGCTCTTGCGAAAAACACAATGTCATATTCACCCGTATATCCTCTTTTATTGCTTGTTCCGCCGCAATTAAGCCTTCTGTGGTAATCGGAAATTTTATGTGCGCATTCGTTATCCAAGAAAACATTTCTCTGCCTTGTTTCAACATCTCTTCCGCTGTTGTTGAGTTATCGGCATACACTTCTACAGAAACCGAGCCCAGCGGGATCAATGCCGAAATTTCTTCCACTATCTTTTCATACAATTCCAGGACTTCTTCCGTCCTAAATTTTTCACCCCGTTCAATTCGTTCTTTTACTTCTGGATTCTTAGAAACGAGAGTCGGATTCGTAGTCTGACCGTCAAGAAATCCTAAAAGTGTAATAGCTTCTCTGGTCTCTTGAGGATCACTACCATCTAAAAATATTTTAGTACGTAAATTGTTTGGTCTCATAATAGTCCTTTAACGTTCTCGTGCATTCATAATTCTATTACGATTCCGCTTGAACAAACGCGAACAACTTTTTACTTCACGTGGTGGCCACCGAACTGCCCCCTGAGCGCCGACAAGATTTTTCCGGTGTAGTCAGGATTTTTCTCAGATGCCACCCTGAATTTCAGCGCGTCTTCGATAATCCTCGCTTTCACTTTCAGCTCGTGGGCGGTCCGCACCGTCCATGCTCCTTCACCGGTGCGCCCGACTGAACCAGTAATACCGTCTAAGTCTTCGCCGTGTAACTCAAAAGCGTTCTTGAGCCAGCTTACAAGCTGAGATTCAATCACGCTTCCGTGGTTATAAATATCAGCAACTCTCATGAGATTGAGTTTATATTTTGCCTTTTTCAAAAGAGTAAATCCCTCGGCGATGGCCTGCATCATTCCGTACTCAATGCCGTTATGAACCATTTTCACAAAATGCCCGGCGCCAGCTCCTTCAAAGAATTGATAGCCGTTTTCTTTTGCGATATCAAAAAAAAGCGGCTGCAGTTCATTAAAAACTTCTCTCTCGCCGCCGATCATGAGCGACGCACCGTAGCGCGCTCCTGCTGGCCCCCCAGAAACGCCAGCATCAACAAAATGAATCCCTTCCTTTTTTAATTTTTTGAATCTCCGAACCGAATCTTTATAAAAAGAGTTGCCACCGTCAACCACAATATCGCCTCTTTCTAATCGTTGAGCTAAACCATCCTTTCCAAATAAGATTTCATCGACCGCTTTCCCCGCAGGCACCATAATCCAAATCAATCTTGGCCGCTGTAATTTGCCGACAAGTTCTCCGAGTGAATAAGCTCCCACCAACCCTTCTGTTTCTAATTCCTTCGTTATTTTTGGTGTTCTGTTATACCCATATACTTTCCAGCCTTTTTCTATGAGACGCCGAGCTATATTACCCCCCATTTTGCCGAGCCCCACCATTCCAATGTCGTTCTTAAGCTTGCCTTTTGGTAATGCCCCTCCTTCGTTAATCCAACTTGATTCCCTAATGGGCTCATCAGTACCTGGTCTATACGTTTTGAGAGGTACGGCATTTTTCTGCCAAGTCTTTATAATCGAATCAGTATATCGCCACATTGCCTCGACTTCACTTGAGGTGACAAAAAGCGTTTGGTCGCCAATAATACAATCATAAAGAAGCTTTTCATATTCTTCGGTGTACTGCACTTTCTCACCGGCTCCTCGCATCAAAAAAGAAAAATCCCGCTCCTCTAATTCAAATTTCAAGCCCGGCTTCTTTGACCAAAACGCAAAAGTAATTTTCTCTTCCGGTTCAAGAGAAATCGTTATCTTATTTTTGTAATGCACGTGTTTATCGACAGGACAAAGACAGGGTGTTGGATGACGAAAGGTAATAACTGCTTCTTTAATCTGTTCTTTTAGTCTTTTGCCGCTTTCTAAAATAAAAGGCACGCCCTCCCAGCGCCCATGAGATAAAAAGACGCGGGCTTTAAAGTAAGTTTCTGTGACTGATCCGAGCGTAACCCCCTTAATCGCTTGATATCCCTCGTACTGGGCCCTAAAAGTAAATCTCTGAATTTCTTCTTCGGCTGGGGAAATCAATGTCTTCAATATTTCCGTCCTTTTCTCTCTCACGGTTTCGGCCGAAAAGTTTACAGGATGTTCCATGGCAAGCAGAGCCACAATCTGCAGAAGATGGTTTTGTCCGACGTCGCGCAGGGCGCCCAAACCATCGTAAAAACTTCCACGATCTTCAACGCCAATTTTTTCCCAAAGTTTTATCTCTATTTTTTCTATGGAGTTTTTATCCCAGATTTTTTCGAAAAGATTATTGGAGAAACGAAAAGCCAATGTATTTTGGATCATCTCCTTAGCAAGATAGTGATCGATGCGGTAAATCTGGATTTCCTTAAAGAGATTCGAGAGAAGTTTTTCTAGCGTTTGAGCGGTTTGTAAGTCCTTGCCAAAAGGTTTTTCTACAAGCACGCGGGTCCATCCCTCTTCCGCACTGCGGGGCTCGGTCAGACCCGAGTGAGAAAGATTTTTGAAGATAATCTCATAAAATTGTGGCGGCACAGCCAAATAAAATAACTTATTAGAACAAACGCCCCAAGCATCATCAATTTCTTTCAATGATTGAGCTAGATTTTTATAAGCGGTTTTATTATTGAAAAATCCCCGTTGGTAAGAGAAAAATCTGCAAAAGTCCTGGTAAGTTTTAATAGAAACGTCTTTATGGGCGGATAGGATGAGAAGAATGGATTCACGAAACGCTTCATCGGACAGTTCTCGCCGAGAGAAGCCGATAATTCTGAAAAGGTTGGGAAGCTTATCTTTTCTGAACAAGTCAAAAAGTGCCGGCACGATTTTCTTTGCCATCAAATCGCCCGTCGCGCCAAAGACAATCAGTATCGTGGGGATATCTGTTTGTGTTTTTTCCATATTTTAGAGGATGGCTGAAGAAAATAGTCAAGAATGATTAGCAGAGGGGGGTCAACGACGCCTGTAAAGGGCCAATCTTGGTTATATTACACCTAGGTGGCTCGAACACTCGCGTCCCCGCCAGAGGAGGCTTAAAGCATACTTTGTGAGATTACTAATTCGTTTTTGTTTCCAAAATTGAATACCAAAAAGCCGCCGAGCGAGGCGAGGCGGCTTCCAATTCCTTGCGCTTTTCTAAAATGTGGCCCCGCGAGGAATCGGCCACGAGTCACTAACCATTTTGCTTCGGAAGCTCGCAAAATGCTAAGTGCTCTCGACCCCGCCTCACTCGCACATTTGCTCATTGCGGCTTTCGATTCCTCGCCCAACGCCCCCGCCCATAAAAATATCGGCTCTATGCCGGATATTTTTATGAGGTGGCCCCGCGAGGAATCGAACCTCGATCAAGAGCTTAGAAGTCTCCTGTTTTATCCATTAAACTACGGGGCCGAGCGAGAAGGATAATGAAAATTTATTTTCATTATCTTCGAGTGACAGCCCCGAAAGCTCTGCTTAGGGGGCCGAGTGAGGAGCGCCGCGAAAACTTATTTTCATGGCGTCCGAGCGATGGTCCCGAAAGGTTGCCTTACGGGGCCGAGCGAGAAGGAAAGTAAGCGCGAAGCGCGGTTTTTGTGAAAGAGCGGCGAAGGGGAGCTCGCTCACCGTTCGACGCGATAGAACAAAAACAGAAGCGCCAGCGTACTTTCTTGGAGTGAGAGACCCGAAAGCTCGGCTTACGGGGCTCTGAATTGTTAGCTTATATCCTGCACTCAAAAAAACAAGGAGCTACTTCACCGGGTCAACGACCGGAGGAGCGGGAAGGTTGTGCGCGGCGTAGTTGACGGAGCGTGTGCGGTAGGTGTCGAGGACGCTTTCGATGTCGCCCCGGGTAACACTGACGGGAACGCCGGACCCGGCCCCGATGACAAAAAGCGTGCCTGACTGCACCGCAAAGAAAATGTAGACGGCATAGAAAGTAAGCCCGAAGAAAACTACAAAAATGAGAACGAGCGCGAAAAACCAGTCACGCGAGGGCTCTGGATGCGTGAGCGAAACGAGAAGCCTGCCGATTGACGAGATGAGTTTCATGGCGTTTGGGAGGCGGGAAGATTGGGCGGCGTTTGCGCTGCCTGCCCGCTTGCGGCCTTTTCTTTCGCGAACTCCAGCGTGAACGTGCTGGTCCACGTGTGCATGTCGGATGCTCCGGCAGTCATCGTCAGAAGATGCGATACCCACGGCAGCGACTCGAGGTTTGTTGCGAATGCGGCCAAGGCCGGGAACGAGCCCTGCGCGGAGAGCGTGACGTCCAAGGGCTCGTGATATTTCCAGTACGGCGCCGGAGCAACCGCTATCGAGGAGACTTCGACCGAGACTTTCTCGCGCTTTGCGGCCGCTTCTATCGCGGCGATGATCGAAACGACATCACGGTCCTTGGTGATGAACGTTGCCAGTTCGGAACGCTCGCTCTCGGTCCCCCGCATGAATGCTGCGACATTTTGTTGGAACGATTCCTGTTTGCCGGCGGTGGTGATGCTCTCGGCCGCAGCCGCGGCCGCAGCGGCCGCGGCGTACGTGTGCGCGGCAAGAAATGCGAAACCGTACACCGCGGCAGCGAGCAGAAGAAGGGCGATGAGAAGCGGCGCGAAACGGTTCATGGTTTCGGAAGCGTAAACGAGAAGGAGAGCGTGAAAGGAACGTTCGCCTGGGCTGCGAGGTCAGAAACCGGCACCGAGACGCCCTGAAAGAGCGCTATGCCTTGGAGTGCGCTCACATAGGACAGAAGTCCGTCGCGGGTGTCGGCTTTGCCGGAAACGGATACCGTTCCCCTGCCGCCTTCAGCGGTCGTGATATCGATGGTCGAGAGCACGACCCCTTTCGGGAGATGAAGCGAGAGCGCGGAAAAAACCGGCGCGACGGCAGCACTCCGGAGATACGTGGTGAGGATGCGGATGCGTTCGGAAAGGAGCGCGAGCATCGCTGTTGCGCCGCTCTGCGCTCGCAAATCGAGGGACTGCTGCGACGCGGCAAGGTAGCGCGCTGCCGCGTCCGCTTCGGCTCTCGCCAAGAGGTACGAGGGCAGGAGCAAGGTCGCGCTCATCGCAACACCGACAGCAAGAATAAATGCAACGACGCTCAAGAGACGCGCGTAGTAGAGGGTCCGGAGCTTTTGCTTGGTTTTTTCCGGAAGTAGATTCACCCCGTGAGAGCTGGTATTCATAGGTTTCGTACGCGCATGCCGGCGCCCTTTGCACGCTCTACCATGGCATGTTCGGAGAACCGCGCTCGGCAAGGCCGATCGCGGTCGCGTATTCAAGCGACTCGGAAAACGGCATCGGCGGCACGTACCTATCGAGAGAAAAGGCGCTCCCCCACACGTTCGCGACAGAAACCGGAAGCCCGACGGCGCCCTCGAGGTACTCGGGGAATCCGCGCAGATTCGCGTTTCCTCCGCAGACCACGACCTTCTCGACATTTTTTCTGGGCGGATCGTCAGCCGCAGGATTATTCCA
>CAZVGP010000022.1:0-3035 GCA_964626715.1 uncultured Candidatus Saccharibacteria bacterium | reverse complement strand
TCGAAATCAAACAAGACTTCGCTCGGGGGCAGCGGGACATGCGTCTCAAGATCAGACTCGGCTGCCGAGCGCAGGTCGCGCGCTTCGCCCGGAACGATGACCTGATAGAGGTAGCTTTTCCGCTCCGGCAGGGACGCGTTGGCGTAGTGGATGCCGAGCCGGAGACGTACCGACCGCAGAAGCTCGACGACTTTGTCGGGAGCTTCGAGGTCGCCGTTCACAATCGCGCCCTGTGGGACCGGTATTTCTACGTACGAAGAGAGTTCAGCCCAAGAGCCCCGCTCGCGCAACACGACGCACTTCACGCTCCCCTGCGAAATGTCGATGCCAGCCGCGGGCATCGCGACGAAAGATGGCGGAGGAAACAGGGAGAGCACGCTGTCCTGTAGGCGCATGTACTCATTATAACCCGCGCATGCAGCGGCCTTTCGGGATTTTCGCGGGTTTCGCGTCAGCGCACGCGGCTTCCCTCATCGACAGGGCGGGTGGGAGAGAGAAGCGCAAACGTGTCGCCCTCCCCGACCGCAAGGAGCATCCCGTTTGATGCGAGACCGCGGATGACACGCGGCTCCAAGTTGGTGATGAACGGAAATTGCCTGCCGGTCAAATCTTCCGGCCGCACATGCTCGGCGATGCCGGAGAGGATTTGTCGCGGGGCGCCTTCGCCAAAATCGACTTCGAGACGGAGCAGCTTACCGGTCTCCGGCACCCGTTCGGCGGAGATGACCGTGCCGATTCTGATTTCGGCTTTCTTGAAATCGTCAAGGGAGATGGGCATCCCAGTTAGAAACGGAGGGGGCTAGAGAGTTGCCTCCGGTGTTGTCATTGTACTATCAGATGCCTGTTGCGTGCAGGGACATTTTGTGCCCCTCTCAACGGGACAAGTCGTTTTTCGATCGCTCGAGATACCTATTCAGGATAATCGCTGCAGCCTTGGCGTCAACAAGGAATGTTTCCGAGTCGCGGCGCGCCTCCACTGACGAGTAGTATTCGGGCTCAAAATAGACCTTGACAGAAAGCTCGCGCTCGAGAGCCTGCCCCAGCTGCCGCGCCCCTGCCATGACGGCATTATCCTTCCCATCTTTATCTTTCGATTCTCCGATAACGATAACGCTCACATTGTTTGAACGCACAAAACCGATGATGCTCGGCAAAAGCGCGCGGTCGTTCGGCAGCGCTGCTTTTGGAAACGCGATGGAGCCGGTATCGTCAGACACCGCGATGCCGACCCTCTTCGCTCCGTAATCTATGCCGAGGTATTTCGCCATACATTCACTATACTCTCCGAGCAGCTCACTGCGAGAGCACGCGCTTGTGCTAGGATACAACCCCTGGAAGGGTGGCGGAGTGGTCTAACGCACTGGTCCTGAAAACCAGCGTCCCGGAAACGGGACCGTGAGTTCGAATCTCACCCCTTCCGCACTGCATAGAATCGAATCTCATCACCTCTGCTCGTAGTATTTTTCGGATCTGTGTCGAGACCTAATATAACAAGACGATCCGAGTGCTTAAGCTCAGACGGCTCCAAAAACTATTTGACAAAAAAGGGAGGTTTGTTAGGATTCTCTTACATGAAAACAGGTGGCGCACATTTGGGATACGGCATTATCTTTTCGACTACTTCTCCCGGGAGGGGCTATTTCGCCTTGTCGTAATCGCAAAATTCACACGAGCAAAACACGACCTCCCGCATGGGAGGTTTTTTTATTGAAAATTATGCACGAAAACCAACCACAGCTTACAGCCCCGCCTCCGATGCGACCGGAGCTTCTTACTGCGCGCTGGGCAGACATACCTATAAAGCTTTTTTACGCAACTATGAGACGCATGCGCGAAGAAGGTGCTCATGTCTTTGATATAGGTTCGTCAATTCAAGTAGGAGATACGGAGCTGCCGCACGTGATGGACGTTGTTGACCAAGCGCACGAGGCAAGCATAGACAGGGGCTTCTATACGGATTACGGTTCGTCGTGGGGAACTATGGAATTGCACTCAGCGATCAGCAAATATTTTGCCAAATACGGGGCGGCCGAGATCGACCCCATGAAGGAAACAATGGTCACCCGGGGCATCATGGACGCTTTCGATCGAGTCCTCCGCGCATGCGACTGGAGTGGAGTCATCATACCGGATTGGGCTCCTTCGTACGTACGACCGAAAGTCACTACTAAGAAACTTCCTTCAGTTGAAGTACCAATTGATCTTGAGTCAGGCAACTTACGGCTTGATGTTCTTGATTTGGCATTTGCAGAGAAAGGAGTGTCGCCCGAGGGGTACCTCATGTACCTAGCGCATCCTGCGGCGCCAGTCGGAACAGTGATGGACGATGACTTTATAGAAAACCAGCTGATTCCATTCTGCAAAGCTCGTGGCATTTTCATCTTCAGCGACAGCTACGTCAGCGCAACGCGGTTCAGCGAACGAAAGATCAGACCGATTCTTGCGCATCACGAGGCCAAAGACGTTTGCGTTGAGGCGATTACCGTTGCGAAAGAGTTGGGCTTGCCAGGCGCACGTGCGGGCGGTATTGCCGGCAACGAACACATCATCAACGCAATCAGGATTTTGGCTTCTTTGGACGTGGATGTCGTTTCCGGTCCCTCGCAAATGCTCGCGCTCATGGCGCTCAATGAAATAGAGCCGGAAATCGTCGGAGAGAGGATACGGAAAGAGCTTGAAGAAGAAGTTTTGCCGCGACTCAATGAAATGGGGTGGCCTTACCTGAAGCCGATGGCGGGCCTCGATATGGTGGTGCAGGTTCCGCCCGGTTTCCGGCAACCAGGTATCGAAAATCCTGGACTGCTTGCGGCCATGAGCATACTTCGGAAATATAACGTTGCACTCTGTCCGTGCAGCGTTTCTTGCCCTGACGGGAAGAACGTCTTGCGCATTGTTCTCAAGCAAAAAGAAGGAGAAATACCAAAAGCTCTCGACGTGATGCGAGACGGTGGGTTTAATTGGGACACCGAGCAGCCAACCAACGAGGACATTGAATTCCTCGAAGAAAAGTTGGCCAGCTTAGATTTAACGCGGCT
>CAZVGP010000021.1:5415-10459 GCA_964626715.1 uncultured Candidatus Saccharibacteria bacterium | reverse complement strand
TGCAATCAAAGGCGGGTATGTCCGAATCATGCGCGCAGGAAGCGGAGGCACGATCATTCTCACCTCGGGAACATCGTGGACTGTCCCAAACAACTGGAACTCGAGCAATAACAGTATTAAATGCATCGGGGCTGGTGGTAAAGGGGCGGCCGGGACTACCAGCAATTCGGGTGCCGGTGGCGGAGGAGGCGGATATGCAGATACATCAAACCTCAGTCTCACGGCGGGCAATGTAATCACCTATAACATTGCCTCCGGTGGTTCGTATCCCGCGGTCGGCTCCGATACCTATTTCAATGGAACTGCTTCAACTTCGGCAACCATCTCGTGCGCTCCCGGGAAGAACGCTTCTGGCACCACCGCAGGAAATGGCGCGCTCACCGCTAACGAAACTGGGACTAACACGTTTGCTGGTGGGAGCGGGGGAGCTGGACGCTCGAACGGAGGCGGCGGCGGCGGCGGAGGAAGTGCAGGATCAACGGGTGCTGGGAAGAACGGGGGAAGTGCCAACGTCCGAGGCGGTAGCGGCGGTGGCGGATCAAACGGCGGCTCTTCGACTGTCGGTAGTGATGCCCCGACTGGCGGCAACGGTGGCGATGGCGGCGTGGGAACGGGCGGCAGCGGAGCCGGGACGGGCGGCACGGGAGGCAACACCAGCAGCCCTCTTGCTGGTACGAACGGTACTGTCGGTGGCGGTGGTGGTGGCGGAGCAGGAACTAACTCTGCGACAACGAACGGCGCTGTTGGTGGCAATGGAGGATGCGATACTTCTTTTACGGCAAGCTACGGTGCCTGTGGCGGTGGCGGTGGCGGGGGAGCAGGTATTGGTACCGCAACATCCAACGGCGGAAATAGCGGTTCAGGAGGAACGTATGGCGGCGGCGGAGGAGGCGGTGGAAAAGCGACAAGCACAGCGGGGTCTGGCGGTACTGGCGGGCAAGGAATCATCGTGATTACCTATACCCCGTGAGATGGCGCCTTCGTCTATCTCACCGGGTATACCCCATGAAATACACGAAAGCTCTATCACCTTTTGAAGTGGCCGCCGCGTTTCGCGGCGGCCACGCCCTCATCACATGACGCGTGATCAATCCATCTTCTTTTTTGCCACGTTTGCCGTTGTCGCGGGCATTGCTGTTTTTTGGTTCTACCATGACCGCTCCGCCGCGCCGGGATCCGGCGCGGCGTCTTCTTCACCTATTATCATCGTGCCAGAGCTGTTAACACAGCCAGCGCCGGAAACTTCAGCACCCCCGTCATCTTTGCCGCAGAAGACCTTCTCGCAAAAACCCGGCATCGAGGTGCAATACCTTAATACTACCTTCAACTTTTTTTTTGACATGCCCGATGGTTTTCTCTCACAGGAATATCAGACGGATGTGCCGGGTGCACAGGCAGTCCTTATATACAACCAGAGCGGGGATGGACTCGAAGTACTCATCATTCCTTCTCGCGAGAGCGGCACACTCACCCTCGCGGAGATTGCGTCTGACGATCCGACAGTCAAACCGTCTCACGTCGAAGCGGCTATACTTTCCAGTGGAGTCCACGGCCTTGTCTTCGATAGCGCAACATCGGTCTGGGACGGGCCAGCCCGCGAGCTGTGGTTTCTCTACAAGGGCAACCGCTACGAGCTTGCGGCTCCTGCTACCGATGCCGCACTCATCGATTTCGTGCAGAAGTCCTGGAAATGGGGCAGATGAGAGCGATAGTGTCACAAAGTCGGACATCCGATGTCCGACTTTGTGGGCGGGAGCGGTTACTCATTCTTTCACTATTCGAGCAGGAGACCTTGTTGCGACAAATCCAAGTCTGTAATGATGTACGCTATCTGCTTTTCCTGCTCACGGCTGCTTCCCAGAAGTGGTGCCAAGAATTCGCGGTCAGTGATTGAGGGGAAATTACGAGTCCTCTGGTAATCGAGGTAGCTGCTCCAACGGTATGCTTTCAGATATTCGAGAGCTTTCCATACATTTTTCACTTTCCCGTGGCGCCATTCGGCATGGGAGAGATCAAGCGGATTAAGGTGGATATAATACGGAATGTATAAAAAGTGCGCATCTCGTGCGATACGTATTCGCTTATATTTTCCTTGCCACAACGCACCGGAGCGTCCATAGCGCTCATTAAAATATTTCGCATATCCCATGCCCAGCTTCTTCATGAACAGGGCGATGCCGTTTTCGATTGCGGGAGAAAGGAGCAGGTGATAGTGATTTGGCATGAGGCAGAACGCATGAATATGCACCAGTAACTTTCTGGGCAGCTGCTCGTTCTGCCGACTGTGCAGCTTGTAGTGTCGCACCGGTTGTTGGTCGTTAAATGCAAACAGGTCATGGAGGAAACGCACGCGATCTTTATTATCGAGTACGATGGTGCGCTTATCGACCCCTCGGTTAAGAACGTGATAGAAGTCCATACCGTGAACTATACACCAAAGTCGGACATCCGATGTCCGACTTTGTGGATAAGGAATAAGGAGATGCCGGAAATAAAAGCGTATACTTCGCTATGTATGGCTATACGCGTTGCGGTGAATGGGTTCGGGAGGATCGGGCGCGGATTCGTACGCGCAGTACAGGCGCATCCGGAACTCGAACTTGTTGCGGTGAATGACCCCGGTTCGGCGGAGGGCCTCGCGTATCTTCTGAAGTACGACACGGTCTACCGGAAAGCGCCGTTTTCGGTTTCGACCGAAAACGGCGACCTCATCATCGCCGGCAAGCGCATAAAAAAACTCTGGGAGAAAGATCCGGCGAACCTCCCGTGGAAAGATCTGGCGATCGACCTCGTGGTCGAATCGTCCGGCGCGTTCAACGATTACGAAAAAGCCTCCGCGCACCTGAAAGCAGGAGCACAACGGGTCGTCATCAGCGCTCCGGTCAAGAACGACTCGCCGTTGGGCGCGACGGTGCTTATGGGCCTCGATGAAGAGAAAATCAAAACCTGCGCCATCACCTCGAACGCTTCCTGCACCACCAATTCCGCGAGCCCCATCATCGTCATCCTTGACGAGGCGATCGGCATCGAGAAGGCGATTCTCTCGACGACGCACGCGTACACTGCGAGCCAGTCGCTTGTGGACGGCGGGTCCAAGAAAGATTTGCGCGAAGGGCGCGCCGCCGCCCAGAACATCGTACCTACCTCAACGGGCGCGGCGATTGCGGTCACCAAGGCGTACCCGAAACTCGCGGGCAAGTTCGATGGCATATCGCTCCGCGTTCCCGTGCCCGTCGGCTCGATCGCAGATATTACTTTTATCGCGAAGCGTCCCACCAGCGTCGAAGAGGTGAACGGCATCCTCCGCAAAGCCGCCAAAGACCACCGCTGGAAGGGCATTTTTACCGCAACTGACGAGTCCTTGGTCTCCTCCGACGTCATCGGCGAGCCCTACGGCGCCATTGCAGATTTGCAGATGACGCGGGTCGTTGATGACACGCTCGTCAAGGTTTTAAGCTGGTACGACAACGAGATGGGCTATGTGGCAACTCTCGTGAGGCACGTCTTGGCTGCCGGAAGGCTTACATGAAGATCTATATCGCCGCTGACCACGCCGGTTTTACCCTCAAACAGGCTCTCATACCATATATAAAGGAGTGCGGTGGGCAAGTTGAGGATTGCGGAGCGTTTTCCCTCGACAAGGATGACGACTATCCCGACTTCATGAAGGCGGCGGCAAGCAAGCTTTCTGCTGATGTTATCTCCGGAAAGGCCGATAGCCGCGCGGTTCTCATAGGTGCATCAGGGCAAGGGGAAGCGATAGTCCCGAACCGCTTCAAAGGCGTGCGATGCGCTCTGTACTACGGTGCGCCTGCGAAGACGCAGACCGACATGAGCGGAAAAATGCTCGATATGATTACCTCGGTCCGTGAGCACAACGATGCGAATGCTTTGTCGCTCGGTGCACGGTTTTTGACCGAGGATGAAGCAAAAGCCGCGGTCAAGCATTTTCTTGAAACACCATTTTCGGGCGAAGCGCGGCACCTCCGGCGCATCCAAAAAATAGATGAGTGAAAGAATCATCCCCGCCATCCTGACGGTTTCGTTCGAAGAGCTGCGCGCGAAGCTCGCGCTGGTTCGCGGAGCGGCGACGTGGGTGCAGCTGGACGTCTGCGACGGCTTTTTCGTGCCCAATAAAACGTGGCCCATGCATAAGGAGGATCGCGACGGCTTCGAGCGCATCGCAAAAGGCGAAGAAGGCCTCCCATTCTGGGAGGATTTCAACTTCGAAGTCGATTTCATGGTCCACAATCCGGAAAAGATGCTCGAAGGATGGGCGAAGGCGGGAATCTCCCGTGCGGCGATTCACATCGAAGCCAAACACGACTTCGCCGCGTGCCGGAGGGCCGCGGGGGATTTAGTAGAGCTGGGAGTTGCGCTCAATAATGGCACGCCGCTTTCTCGCCTCGATGAGTATTTTGGGAGGATTGATTACATCCAGCTCATGGGCATCGCGGAAATCGGGAAGCAAGGGCAGCCGTTCGATGAGCGGGTGCTTCCGCGGATTCGCGAACTCAAAAAACTCCATCCCGATGTTACAATTCAGATTGACGGCGCCGTGACCGGGGAGTCGGCGCCGCAGTTGATTGCGGCGGGAGCGGACCGCCTTGCCTCGGGCTCCTACATTCTCCGCTCGGAGAACCCGAAAGCAACCATCCGCGAACTTGAATCACTATTTGCATGAGTCCCGTTAGAAGCCACGGTCGCGGTACAATATATACAAAACACATGTACAAGGTCAAAGAGAATATACAGTTTGTTTATACAAGAAAGCAAGGAGACCGTGACCTGCTTCTAACGGGATGAGTTCGTATCTTACCGACAAAGAACTTTCTGCTCTTCAAAAAAAAGCAGAAGAGATTCGTGAGACCCCGGTACCACAGCCGCGTACACGCGGCTGGCTACGGGGCGCGACTCATTGCAGCCAATATGTTAACTGACGTCGAAACAAAGAAACTTGAAGAACGCGCAGAAGCGATTCGTGAGACCATCATCCACATGCTCACGGCCGCAAAGAGCGGCCACACGGCGGGACCCTTGGGCA
>CAZVGP010000021.1:0-5315 GCA_964626715.1 uncultured Candidatus Saccharibacteria bacterium | reverse complement strand
ATCATCCACATGCTCACGGCCGCAAAGAGCGGCCACACGGCGGGACCCTTGGGCATGGCGGATATCTTTACCGTTTTTTATTTTCATGTTCTCAATCATCGTCCGAAGGAGCCAGACTGGCCCGAGCGCGACCGCCTCATTCTTTCAAACGGGCACATCACTCCTGTCAGGTACGCCGCGATGGCGCACGCGGGTTACTTTCCGATCGAAGAATGCATGACCTTGCGCAAATTCGGTTCGCGCTTGCAGGGTCATCCCGAGCGCGATTACTTACCTGGCATCGAGACGACGTCGGGCCCCTTGGGTTCGGGCCTCTCACAATCGGCTGGCATCGCGTACGCCGCGCGGATGGACAAGAAAAAATTCCACGTGTATTGCTTCATGTCCGACGGGGAGCTTCAGGAAGGCAATTCGTGGGAAGGCGCGATGTTTTGCGGCGCCAACAAGCTCTCGAACTTGACCGCCATCGTTGACCGCAACAACATCCAGATAACCGGCAACACCGAAGACATCATGCCGTTAGAGCCCTTGGCCGATAAATGGCGCGCGTTCAACTGGCACGTCCTTGAAATAGACGGGCATAACATGGAAGAAGTCGTCAATGCCGTCGCCGAAGCGAAAGCGATATTCGAAAAGCCGACCGTGATCATCGCGCACACGATTCCCGGCAAAGGCGTTCCCGATATCGAAGGCGATTACCGCTGGCACGGCAACCCGCCCGGCAAAGGTCCGACGGACAAGGTTCCTGCCGATAAGCAGGAGGAAGTGTTTCTGCGCGAGATTCGCGAATCAGCAAAAAAATGAAAATGAATCCTATAAATCGTTAGGAAATCGCATGTCTGAATACAAAATAACTTTTGGAGTATTTGCGGCGATTCTCGGTGTTGTTCAGTATTTTCCGTATGTAGTAGATATCATCAAAGGGAAGACAAAGCCGCATGCATTCTCATGGTTCGTGTGGGGCTTGCCTGCAGGAATTGTTTTCGCGGCTCAACTGCTGAAAGGAGGCGGCGCAGGATCTTGGGCGACAGGCATGACTGCATTCTTGTGTACCGTCATATTTATTCTTTCTCTTTTCAGAGGAGAGCCGATAATTACCAGGCTTGATTGGGTATGTCTTGGCGGTTCGTTGATTGCGCTCGGATTATGGGCAAGCACCCATAATCCGCTGTGGGCAGTGGTTTTGGTTACTGTTGCCGATGTAGTCGCTTTTGTGCCGACGATTCGAAAATCAATAGCGAAGCCGCACGAGGAGACAGTCAGCACGTACATCACCGGAGGCATAAAATGGCTGGTTTCGATTACTGCACTTCAGACGTATTCTCTCACCACCCTTCTGTATCCTGTCGTTATGGTTTTAGCAAATTGGTTCTTTGTGATTTGGGTCGTTCCGCGACGGAAGTACGTACACACCCAAACAACCATATGATCAATCCTGACGCAAAGCTCTCGGACAAAATCTTTACCGCTGAAATCGGGAAGGCCTCGACGCGCGAAGGATTCGGGAAAGGCTCCGTCGAGGCCGGAAAGAAAGACGAGCGGATCGTCGTCCTTTCCGCCGATCTCGCCGAATCAACCTACGCGCACAAATTCAAGGAAGCGTTTCCGGAGCGCTTTATTGAGATGGGCGTTGCGGAGCAGAACATGGCGACGGTCGCGGCAGGACTCGCAAACTACGGAAAGATTCCGTTCATCACCTCCTACGCCGCGTTTTCTCCCGGAAGGAATTATGAGCAAATCCGGACGACAATCGCCTTGAACGACGTGCCCGTGAAAGTGTGCGGCATGCACGCGGGGATTTCGGTGGGCCCCGACGGAGCAACACACCAGATGCTCGAAGACATCGCCATGATGCGCGCGCTGCCGAATATGATCGTCGTCGTTCCGGCGGATGCGGAAGAGGGACGGAAGGCAACACTTGCCGCGGCATTCACGGGGAAGCCCGCGTATCTCCGGTTCGGCCGCGACAAAGTAGCAGTTTTTACGACAGCGGAAACCCCGTTTGAAATAGGGAAAGCGTATTACCTCTGGAAAGCAGAAAAGCCGGATGCCGCGATCATCGGCTGCGGACATCTTCTATACGATGCACTCCTTGCGGCGCAGACACTTGAAAAGAAAGACATCAAGGTTTCTGTTTTGAACAGCCATACCGTGAAGCCGCTTGACGGCGACACCGTACTTTCCGCGGCGAAGGAAGCAGGTGCAGTCGTCACGGTGGAAGAGCACCAGGCAGCGGGAGGATTGGGAGGAGCGGTGTCGGAGTTTCTCGCGCACAATCACCCCACGCCCATCGAATTCGTCGGCGTACAGGACCGCTTCGGCCAATCCGGAGAGCCGCCGGAGTTGATGAAAGAGTACGGGCTCGACGCGCCTGCGATCATCAGTGCGGTCGAGAAAGTGATGAAGAGGAAATGAATGGAGCGGAGCTGAAAATCCGCGACATTCTTTCGCACGCGGGCATAACACCAAACGGACCGCATCCTTTCGATCCGCAGGTCCGCGACGAACGCCTCTATGCGCGTGTGCTCTCCGGCGGCTCCTTAGCGCTCGGCGAGTCGTACATGGACGGCTGGTGGGATGCGGAAGATCTTGCGGATTTTTTCAATCGCCTCTTGCGGTCGAGACTCGAGCGCTCCGTTGGTTTTGATTTTGAAACGCTCTGGTATTTCGCCACGGCGCACGTCATAAATCTTCAGAGGGCGTCGCGCGCGCGGCAGGTCGCGGAAGCGCATTACGACATCGGGAACGATCTCTACGAAAAGATGCTCGGCCCTTCGATGGTCTACTCGTGCGGGTATTGGAAGAACGCGAAGAATCTCGAAGAAGCCCAGGAGGCCAAGCTCGATCTCATTTGCCGCAAGGTCGGTCTGCGCTCCGGAGAGCGTATCCTCGACATCGGCTGCGGGTTCGGGAGCTTTGCCCGGCACGCCGCTACCCGATACGGCGCTCGTGTCGTCGGCATCACTATTTCCAAGGAGCAGGCGCAGTTCGCACGCGACGCGACGGCCGGTCTCCCGGTTGAGATATTTCTTTCGGATTATCACGACATTACGGGGACGTTCGATCGTGTCATTTCCGTCGGCATGTTCGAGCATGTGGGTTTCAGGAATTACCGCGCCTTCATGCAGAAGGTCCGGACTCTGCTCAAAGACGACGGGCTGTTTCTTCTGCACACGATCGGCGGCAACAGGACGGTCCATGCGGCAGACCCGTGGTTCAACAAGTACATCTTTCCGAACGGCATGCTTCCCTCGATCGCCCAGATCGGTCGCTCGATCGAGAGGCTCTTCGTGATGGAGGATTGGCAGAACTTCGGTCCCGACTACGATAAAACGCTCACGGCGTGGTTTTCCAATTTCGACGTCGCATGGCCGGAACTCAAAGAAAAATACGGCCTGCCTGCCGAAGCTTCAGCGCAGGCAGGAGAGCGTTTCTATCGCATGTGGAAATATTATCTTCTCTCGATGGCTGGCACGTTCCGCTCGCGGCGCACTAACCAGCTCTGGCAGATCGTGCTCTCGAAAAGCGGCGTGCCGGGCGGCTACGCGCCGGTGCGATAGCAAACGCCTTGGGATTTTCGCAGGGTATACCCCGTGAGATAGGCGAAGGCCCATGAGATGCAGCTTTGCTATCTCACGGGCCGAAGCCGCCATCTCACGGGGTATACTGTTTTCATGGACGCTCCCAAGCGTGTTCTCTACATAGAGGACGATGAGTTTTTCGGGAAAACCATTACCGGGCTTCTGACTGCCGCGGGGTGCGAAGCGACGCTTGTCGCAGACGGCGAAGCGGGCCTTGCCGCGGTCAAATCCGCAAAGCCGGACCTCATACTGCTCGACCTCCTGCTCCCCCGGATGGACGGCAGGGAAGTCTTGCGACAGCTCAAGGGTGATCCGGCAACGAAGGCGATCCCCATCTTCGTGCTTTCAAACTTGAGCGCGCAGAAGGACATCGAGGAAACACGCTCCTTGGGCGCGGCGAAATTCTTCGTGAAAGCGCTGACCTTGCCGACGGCTGTTGCCAAGGCTGTGGAAGAAACCCTCGGCCACTAGATACGTGATGCCGGAAATCAGCAATCAGCTTCTTATCACGCTCGGCGGCAACGTCATCTCGGCTCTCATGATGGCGGTGGTCGGGCTCTTCGTGCTCTTGCAAAACTGGAAGCGCGACATAAACCGCCTCTTTTTCTTTTTGACGGTCTCGACGATCGTCTACACGGTCTTTTTCATCATCGCGTCGCTTCAGACCGACTACCAGAGCGCATATTTCTGGTGGTCCCTGAATATCTTCGATGTTTTCATCACGATGTCGGTCGTGCATTTCATCTTTCGCGTCATCGATCGGCACGAGCGCTGGCGCCCCTTTATCATCGGTACCTACGTCGTCGGGTTTCTCATCTTTGCCGTGGCGCGTTTAGAACCCTCATGGTTCTTGCCGGACGTCGCCCACAAGCTCTATTTTCCCTACTATCTCGACGGGGGGTGGTGGTACGCGGTCTTCCTTGTTTACTTTCTCGGCGCGCCGCTCATCGCCGCGTGGAATCTCATTGGCGCCTATCGCCGCTCGTCTGGCATCGAGCGCAAGCGCCTCGAGTACTTCATCCTCATGCTCGCCGTCGGGTACGCGATCGGGTGCCTGAACTTCTTTCTCGTCTTCAGCGTTCCCGTCGATCCGGTCTTTGGTATGTTCGTCGGTTTCTATCTCATTCCCATCGCCTACGGCGTTTTTGCAACACAGCTCCTTGATATCAGGCTTGTCGCCCGCCGCGCGCTCTACTACGGCGTCGGCATCGCGGCCGTGACCGCGTTTCTCGTCACGCTCATCCTTTTGAATGATTTCCTCGTCAAAGCGATCCCATGGCTCCAGTTTTGGACGGTGCCCTTAATTGCTGCTGTCGTGGCATTCATCGTGGGGAGGATCGCATGGCGGCAGACGAAGGAAGCGGATCGCCTCAAGTACGAGTTCATCACGATCGCGACGCATCGCTTGCGCACGCCCTTGACGAGAATCCACTGGACGGTACCGGAATTATTGAAACGTACGCACGACGACGCAATCCTCAAGGATGGGTTACTCCGGATCGATGTCGCCAATAATCGCCTCATCGAGCTCACGAACATCCTTCTCGAGGCCGCGAACACCGAGAATACCGATTTCTGGTACAAGCGCGAACCGGTTGATCTCATGCGGTCTGTGCGAGCGTCCGTGGAGCGCTTTGACCTTCAGATTGCGGAAAAAGCTCTGAAGATTTTATTGCCGACCGGTGAGACGCCGCGTGCCATGGGGGATGGAGGGCGCATTGCGTCTGTCGTTGA
>CAZVGP010000020.1:0-12035 GCA_964626715.1 uncultured Candidatus Saccharibacteria bacterium | reverse complement strand
CGCTCTTGGTCGCGTTCGACTATTCGCAAGTAGAACTCCGGCTCGCGGCGATACTTTCGGGCGACACGAAGCTTTCGGCGATATTCAAGCGGGGTGAAGACGTCCACGCCGCCGTCGCGGCAGAAGTGTTTGGTGTTTCCGAAAAAGAGGTGACCTATGAGATGCGCCGGAGGGCTAAGGTCATCAACTTCGGCATCCTCTACGGCATGGGCGTGAATGCGCTCCGTGAGAATCTCGGGACCGACCGCGCCGAGGCGCAGGAATTTTATAACCGCTACTTCGATACGTTCTCGGGGCTTGCCGAGTATCTTTCGAAAACCAAAGCATCTGCGGCGCGCCTCGGTTATACGACGACCCTCTTCGGCAGGAAACGATTTTTCCCGGGTATCCGTTCAAAACTTCCGTACGTGCGCGCGATGGCGGAGCGGATGGCTATCAACGCTCCTTTGCAGGGGACACAGGCGGACATGATCAAGCTCGCCATGGTCAGGATTCATAAGCTTATCCAGGAAAAATTCGATGGAAAGGCGGCTATCGTCCTTCAGATACACGACGAGCTTATCTTCGAAGTCGAAAAGGCCGTCGTTTCCGAGGCTTCCCAAGAGATTCGGCGTATCATGGAGCACGTGCTTTCCAAAGACGAAACGAACGGCGTGCCGATTATCGTTGCCGGAGAAGTGGGTGAAAATTGGGGGGAAATGAAGAAGCTTTGATAGGGTTTCACTATGCTGGGGTGGATTCACAGTTTAGTCCTTAAAACCTTCGCTATAGTAGCTGGTGTCTTAGCAATAATAGGGTTGGGTGGTAGCGCAGCCTCGGAGCCAGCTGAACAGTCTACACAGACACAACAACAAGCAGCTTCGTCGACGCAAGAACAGATAGGGGCTCTTCAACAGCAACTCGCACAAGAAAAAAGCGAACGTGAAAAGCTTGAGAATCAAATTATTTCAAAGCAGCAGTTACCAAGTACTACAAGTCAACTCACTACGCGACCCAAAATATTTACAAAGACATTTACCACACCGAGTGGCGCTATTTTAGATGAGAACGGTAATATTATTTCAGGACCCACAAAGCCTATCCCCGCAACAGCCGCTGTTTCTAATGTTGCACCTGGCGATCGCGTTCTTACCAGTGAAGAGATTTACGCGCTTGTTTCTCCTTCGGTGGTGTTAATTTCTACTCCCGATAACAGTCACGGGTCGGGATTTTCTGTCGACGGAGGACGTTATACGTTAACAAATGCGCATGTCGTCGGATCATACCAGAACGTTCAAGTTACTCTTTCAAGCGGGGTATCGTATCAAGCGGTAGTACTTGGAACGAGTGTTGCCCAAGACGTGGCTCTTATATACAACGGGGATGAAAAGCCTCCGGCTGTCATCTTTGGATTTTCGAATTCTCAATCTCTGGCAACCGGAAGCGATGTGTATGCACTCGGGTTTCCGCTAGAGTTTACTTCAACAGCAACCCTAACAAAAGGAATAATTTCTGCAAATCGGCAGACCACATCACTTGGAAGTTTGATTCAGACGGATGCCGCAATTAACCACGGTAACAGTGGCGGTCCGCTTATAAACAATAAAGGTGAAGTGGTCGGCATTAACTCTCTTGGGGCTATAGATCCAAGCTCACAAACCCTCGCATCCGGAATTGGTTTTGCAATCCCGATTGAGACAGCGGAGAGCTTAATCCCCTCCCTTTCCGATTATGGGCAGAGTCGGTATGAACTCTATCCAATCGGGAGCGCTCTAACAATTAAAAGAAGCATGCTCATCAACATAGGATATAACGACTCTCTCTCGTGTTCTCAACTTGGTTACACTGGGAACGATTTGACGATTTGTAGTTTATTTAAAGAACATCATAATGACTACCGATGGTCCATAAAAGAAGATATCTAAGTATCAATAATGTTGTACATCCTCACCGGCCCTGACACGATGAAAGCAAAATCGCGCGCGGCAGCGCTTGCGAAAGGGCATGAAGTCGTCCGGTTCGGGGAGGGAGCTGAATCTTTCGCGAACGTCTTGGGCCACCTTGGCGCACGCGGACTCTTCAGCAAAAAGATCGCGCTCCTTCTTGATACACCTTCAGAATCTGAGGATGGTGTGGCGCTTATTTCGGAGCATGCGAAAGATTTCGCAGAGGCAGACATGCTGGTCATTGTAGTTGAGTCGGATATCAGTTCTGATGTTCTCAAGAACTTAAGAATGATTGCGACGATCGAGGAGTTTGAGCTTGAGGGGAAAGAGGAAATGCCTGTGCCCAGCGTCTTTGCGCTCACGGATGCATTCGCATCGGGGAACAGGAAAGATGCGTGGGTTCTGTATCGGAAAATTATCGCGTCTGGCTCGGCGCCGGAAGAAGTTCATGGCGCGCTGTCGTGGCAGGCGCGTGCGATGGTTCTCGCGGCAAAGACAAAAAGCGCGTCAGAAGCCGGTCTCAAACCTTTTGTGTATTCAAAATCCAAGCGTGCCGCAGAGACGCTTGGTCCTGAGCGTGCCGAAGGACTTTCACGCGAGCTCGTCCGGCTCCTCCACGAGTCCCGCATGGGCGGAGGTAATTTGGAGGGTCTTCTCGAAGCATTTTTGTTGAAGAAGTGAGAGTTACATTGAATCTTAGGCCGCAATTTCGAACTCGGGTGTGCTAGTATAGCAAGGTAGTTTTGCGCCCGTAGCTCAGTCGGTAGAGCAAGTGCCTTTTAAGCACTGGGCCGTTGGTTCGAGTCCAACCGGGCGCACATGAACAGTTTCAAAAAACGCTGTATCGAGCTGCGAAAGGACGATTACACGCTTTCTGAAATAGCTCGTATAACCCGAAGAGCAAAAACATCGGTCTATGAGCACATCAGAGACATTCCTTTGAGTGCTGAAAAATTGGAGCAGATTCGGCACGCCTCCGGCACCCGGTTTGCTGAATTGGGAAGGGCGAGAAAAGGCAAAAGCGTTCGATCGTTCAAAAGAATTTCTCACTGGACTCCTCGATCTGTTTTTCTTGTCGCGCATCTCCTTTTCGATGGAGAAATACGCCGCACCACCTGCGCCTATAATAATCGTAGCGGAGCGCTGATCCGGAAAGTTGCTGAAACCATGCATGACGTATATGTGTTTGAGCCGAAACGCTACCGTAATCCGATAACCGGTGTTGCACGGATCAGCTATCACAATGTCGCACTAGGCGCATACATGCAAAAAAAGTCAGCCGAGCTGCTTGCGCGTATCACCGTCATGCCAAGATCTTTCAAACGCGAATTTCTCCGCGCTTTCTTTGACGACGAAGGATGCATGGACTTCAGGCCCGGACTGAGCCGCCGGAGTGTCAGAGGGTATCAAAAAAATAGAGAGATTCTTGAACTCGTCCAAGCATTGCTTGCTGACTTTGACATACGCTCGGAAATTAAGAAGCCCAACGAGGTTGTCATTGTGGGCAGGGAACATCTGCGGCTATTTCAGAGCGAAATCGGGTTCTCTCCCGGAGTACGCGTCAACGGCAACAGGCCTAACAGCATCTGGAGAAAACATCTCGAGAAACGCAACCTGCTCAAGCGTGCGCTTGCGTCCTTCAAAGCTTAGTTCGAGTCCTGGTGGGCGGACAAAATTGCAGGCAATTTTTGTCCGCACAAGCGAGCAAACTGCTTTGCTCGCACCCAGAACTCGAAAAGCGGAGCGATGTTTTTCGTCTCGGGAAACCGCGAGCTGGGGCTGCGACCGAGGCGAACATGGGTAAGCCGAGAGTTGTAGCCGAGTCCTGGTGGGCGGACTTGCCCAAGACAGCAACGAGTGCTTTAATCTAATAGCTCAGAGCAATTAGTAAGAGTCTCTCATATCTTTTACGCCATCTAACAATCGCAGAGGTGTACGCTATGTCTGGTGAAAGAAAAAAATTTCTTGGAGTTCGACGAGAAGCGGATTGTTCTAAGGGAGGAGAACACGATTTCAGTTGCGGGGACTGGGAGAACGCTGAGGGAGTTCCGGTCGCGTTTAATGCTCACTGTTGCAAATGCAAAACTCCTAAGTGATAGTTTCTCTAACAACGAAAGAGCTTACGAACTCAATTCGATTACACCTGCGCGGGCAGGTTGCTGAAGTGCATGATCATTAGGCTTTCAATTCTTTATTTTATTCAGCACCAAGTTTTGTTTACATTGGGTGTAGACAGATCGCCAACGTCGTTCGAGTAGGAAGGCCTAATACGGCCTGTCGAACGCGACTGCGCCGGCTCCGGTAACAAGGAGTGACAGCAAGATGGCAAGAGCGAGGAATGCTGTTTCGTTTTTGAGAAAGACCGAGTCGCGGTCGCGTTTGTAGTAGACGAACGCGAGGTACCCGATTCCGAGAATCGCGACGAGCTGGGTCGCATAGCCTATGAGCACAAGCGCACCAATGATGAGGGCAACGCCGTCTGCGACCCACCAACGATCACGATTATTCCAGTATTTTTTCGCGTCACTTAGAAACAGCACCGCCACGCCGACACGCAGTATCGTCGGTGCAAAAAACGCAAACGTCAGCAGGAAAGGAAAGATAACTTCCACAGGCTAATGATAACATGCCATGGCTATGCCGATTTTTCTTATCCTTCACGATATCCGCTCGTCTGAAAATGTCGGCTCGATATTCAGAACTGCCGATGCCGCCGGCGTTTCAAAAATATATTTGACCGGCTACACGCCCGCACCTCTGGACCGTTTTAACCGCCCGAATGCAAAGATTGCTAAGTCCGCGCTTGGAGCGCAAAAAACTGTTTCGTATAAACCGGCGGCGGATGTGTACCAGTGTATTACTACGCTAAAACAAGAGGGCGTGCAGGTTGTTGCAGTTGAACAGTCGCTGAATTCAGTTCCGTATACTGAATTTAAACTCAAAAAACCGACGGCATTTGTTTTGGGAAATGAAGTTGAAGGGCTTTCTGAAAAGATTCTTCGCGAAGTGGATACTATTGTAGAAATCCCGATGCGCGGGAAGAAAGAATCACTGAACGTCGCCGTTTCTGCGGGAATCGTCCTTTTTAACTGCATCTCCCCAGGCACTGAACACTAATCCCTAATCCCTGTTTCAGTAACTCACTTGCCCCACGAGTTTTCCGTTTTCATCAAGGAGGCGAATGACGTCATGCGTGTTTTTCCAGAGCTCTTGGTCGCGCTCGAGAAAGACGCGCCATTCGCTGCGGTAGAAGTTCGGGTCGTTCTTGTGGGCGGTGATGCAGCCGCTGTAAGAAAGGTCATTCAGGATGAAGTCCTGACACCCTGAACCGACATTCCCGGGTATTGCGGTCAGGGTGAGCGTACACTGCGGAATGCTGCGGATGAACGTGTCGCACGTATCGTTGCCGGCCAAGGTTTGCGGGTGCCGGAGCAGCTCGTCTTCGGGCCGCGGGCAGTCACGCTGCAGGCTTGGCGTGAAATGCTGGAACTGTTCGAAGTATCCGGTGCATTCATTGAGGCGGAATGAGGTGCCGTTGGGCGAATGCCCGGTCGTCAGATACACGCTTGTGTTCGGGCCGATGCTTATTGGTCCTTCTGAATTTACTTGTCCCAGATACGGGATCACTGCCGCATTGCCGATCGTTGCCTTGGCGCCGGTCGCCGCGCTCTCAACGGTCCATCCGGTTATCGTGAGATTCGTTTTCAGATTCGGCGATGTCCGGATGATGACGTATTCGGCGGTTGGGTCGGCGCTCATTGAGTTCCCTTGTTGGAAGTACACGTTCTGCGCGTACGAGGATGTGCCTGGAGTCGGCGCTGCGCCTAAGCCCACGCGGTAGTTAAAGAAATAATCCCAGATGCTCGCGACTGGGTTGGTCTGTGGTGGAGGGGTCGTGTTGTTTTGGCTTTCGGTTTCAGCGTTCGGAAGCGGGACGTGCGGGATGTTGTAGTCTTGAGCGTTTCCGAGAGGAGAAGGCGCACTCAAGAACCATCCTTGGTGCGAGATGCTGCGGGCAGGACCTCCGGTCACGAACCACGCGATGCCAAGGACAATAAGAAACCCGATGAAAAGCAGTAAATCGCGGCCCGCGCCCATGGATTTATGATACTACCGATTTTGTGCGCCGTCTTTCCGGCGGAGCTTGCTCAACTCTTCCCGCACGACGGAGGCGTCGCTCCACGGGATTTTCGCGCCCTTCGCAAGCATGATGAAGGGGTCGGTACCCTTGCCGGTTATTAAAACCGCGTCGCCGCCGCGCGCTTCTGAAAGCGCGCGGCGTATCGCCTCACGGCGGTCTATAACGATGAGCGGCTGCTTCTTTTTCATTCCCCGCGCCATCTCGTCCACGATGGCGCGGGGATTTTCGTCGTACGGATCCTCGTTCGTGAGGATAACAGTGTCACAGTACTGCTCCGCAATTCGCGCCATCTCCGGACGCTTCCACCTATCCCTTCCGCCGCCGGTATTTCCGAGGACGCATATTTTCCTTTTTCCGGGGAACGCCTCGTAGAGAGCTTTGAGAGATTCCGGCGTGTGCGCATAATCAACAACAGCGAGGAAACCCTGCCCTGCATCTATCCGCTCAACTCTGCCGAGGATCGGTTTCATGCGGGAGAGCGCCCGCGCGATCGTCTCGCGTTCGACGCCCATTTCTTTCGTCAAAGTTGCCGCGGCGAGGGCATTGAGAATGGTGAACTCTCCCGGGAACGGCACTTCAAACGTCACGTCGGAGAATGTCATCGAGATTTTTCCATCGAGCGTCTTCCACGGCTGGGCATCCGAGAGGCGGTAGGGAAGCGCGCGCTCGACGTGGAGCCCAAGAAATTTCTTTCCAATTTCATCGTCCGGATTCGCGACCACGGTGCGGGGGCGTTTCGGCGAGCGGACAAGCGAGCGCCCTATCGCGAACTTCGCGCGTTTGTAATTCTCGTACGAGCCGTGTGACTCGATATGCTCCGGCGCGATATTCGTGAAGATAAGCGCATTAAGCGCAATGCCCTTGTGGCGGAACTGCCGCGCGCCTTCTGAAGTGATTTCGAGGACGACATGCGTCATGCCTGTCTTCAAGGAGTTCGCGAGGAACTTCTGCAAAAACCCCCGTCCGGGCATCGTCATCTTGAAAAGGTTTTGCTGTGAGTCTGCTCCTATCTTGAAGCGGATAGTCGAAGCGAGCGCCGTGCGGTATCCGGCTTCTTCAAGGATCGCATTTACCATTTCGGCGGTCGAAGATTTTCCCTTTGTGCCGGTAATGCCGATGACGAAGAGTTTTCGTGAGGGCAGTCCGAAGAAAAGCGCGGCCGCCCATGCGAAACAGAAATGGTATACGGCAAGAAGGGAAGAAAGAATCGGCGCAGGAACGATACGCCGTATGAAGGCCTTCAGCTTCTCGGTCATACGCTAGCGCTTCACCGCGTGCGACGCGATGCGGATCGCTTCGCGGAGTCGCGCTTCCGGAGTCGCGAGCTCTTTCGGGAGCGCGTGAACCGCGCCCTGCGCTTCACGCAGTGAATAACCCAAGCCCACCAAGGCGTCAACGACATCTCCGTCCGAGCCGCGCGCGACTTCTTTACCGGTAGCGGTCGTTCCGACTTTCTCGCGGAGCTCAAGGACGATTTTCTCCGCGGTTTTTCTCCCGATACCGAAGGCCTTGGTGAGGAGCGCGGCGTCGTTCCGCGCGATGGCGTCTCCCAGTGATTCCGTGTCGATGGCGTTCATGATGGCAAGAGCGGATTTCGGGCCGACACCCGAGACGGTGAGGAGAAGCTCGAACCACGAGAGCTCGTCGCGCGTCTCGAATCCGTAGAGATCCTGCGCGTTTTCCCGGACGGCAAGGTGCGTCCAGAGGAAGATCGAATCGCCCTCGTTCGCCTTGGTGAGAGTCGCAATGGGAACAGCCACGCGGTATCCGACTCCGGAAACGTCAACGATGAGCGCCTCTCGGATAGTTCCGCGGACAGTCCCGTTTATAGATCCGATCATGCGGCAATTTTAACACCTGGCTGCCGGCAGGTTTGCGCTTCATGTTTTTTCACGTTAGAGTGCCCCCGTATGGCAATCACCAAAGGGGCGAAAAAGGCTCACCGAGCGTCACTCCGGAAGTACGTGTTCAACCTGCGCCGCAAGCGCGCCATGGCGGAGGCTCTCAAAGGGGCGAGGGCGCTCGTGGGCAAGGTACGCGCCGAGCAGATGGAAGTTTTGAAGCAAGCCTACAGCGCCATCGATAAGGCGATGAAGCGCGGCGTCATCAAAAAAAATACCGCGGCGCGGAAGAAGTCGCGGCTCGCAAAATTTCTTAAGAAATCAGTCCGAACATAGACTGCCCCCTTACTCTGACTTCGGCGCAGCAGCCGAGATTTCTTTGTCGGCAAAATCAGCGTACTGCATGAAATTTTCGCGGAAGCGTGTCGCGAGCTCGCGCGCTTTGGCGTCGTAGAGTGCGCTGTCGCTCCAGAGTGTCCGCGGATTCAGAATTTCGGAAGGAACGCCCGGGCAGTTTGTAGGGATTTCAAGGTCGAAAACTGGCAGCGTTTGGTACGGCACATCATTGAGCACTCCGTCCAAGGCGGCGCTCACGATCGCGCGTGTCAGGGGGAGCGATATGCGCTTGCCGACGCCGTAGGGCCCTCCCGACCAGCCGGTGTTCACGAGCCACACGCGGATGTCCGGGTGCTCTTCGAGTTTTTTCCCGAGAAGTTTCGCGTACGTCGTGGGATGAAGCGTAAGGAATGCTTTGCCGAAGCATGCGGAGAATGTCGCCTGCGGTTCGACGACGCCCACCTCGGTTCCTGCAACCTTTGCGGTGTACCCGGAAAGAAAATAGTACATCGCCTGCCCGTGATTGAGTTTCGAAATCGGCGGCAGGATGCCGTATGCGTCGCACACGAGAAAGATGATGTTTTTCGGCAGGCTGCCGATCGAGGGCACCGCCGCGTTCTCTATGAAGGTGATCGGGTACGCGACGCGCGTGTTTTCGGTCTTGGAGGTGTCGTCGTAGTTTATGGCCGTCGTGCCGTCGAAGAACTTGACGTTCTCAACGACGGCGCCGGAGACGATGGCGTTCCATATCCGCGGCTCTCTTTCCTTCGAGAGGTTGACACACTTCGCGTAGCAGCCGCCTTCGAAATTGAAGACCGAATGATCCGCCCAGCCGTGCTCATCATCGCCGATGAGGCGCCGGTTCGGGTCTGCGGAGAGGGTCGTCTTGCCGGTTCCGGAAAGTCCGAAGAAAAGCGCTGTGTCGTCGTCTTTCCCGATGTTTGCTGACGAGTGCAGCGAGAGCACGCCTTTTTCAAGCGGTAGAAGGTAATGCAGGACGGAGAACACGGCTTTTTTTATCTCGCCCGCGTAGGCGGAGCCGCCGACCAGGATGAGCCGTTTCGTAAAGTTGATGACGGTGAAATTGCCTTGGCGCGTGCCGTCGGTTTTCGGATCGGCCGCGAAACCGGGCACCGCGATGATGTGCCAGTCGGGCTCTTTTGCGGCGAGTATCTCTTTTTCCGAAGGCCGGAGGAAAAGATCATACGCGAAAAGATTCTGCCACGGCAGCTCTGTCACGACGCACAGATTCAGGCGGTACGCGGGTTCCGCGCATGCGTACGCATCGCGCACATACACCTCTTTCCCTTCAAGGTATTGAGTGAGGCGCTCGTACAGATGGTCGAATTTTTCGGGCGCGAGCTTGATGTTCACCTCGCCCCACCACACCGTCTCTTTTGTTTTCTCATCGCACACGATGAAGCGGTCCTTGGGAGAGCGTCCGGTAAATGCTCCGGTATCAACGACCAAAGCGCCCGTGTCGGCGAGCATTCCCTGTTTCAGGTCAAGCGTTTTTTTGATGAGCGTTTCCGGAGGAAGGTTCCAGTATGTGGCAGCGATACCCTGAAGTCCGAGAGAGGCGAGCGTGGCGTGCGGCGATCGCAATCCTTCCTCTTTCATGATGACTGTGTCGTCCCGCTTTCTAATGTCTTAAGGTGCCTACGATTCCGTGCTCGACTTTTTGAATTCCTTAAAACGCCGGATTTCGTCTTTAATTGTGGCCGCGGTTATTGCTTCATGGTTGGGAAGTTCTCGATTTAGAAACCCTGCGATTGCTTCCTTGTTGTCAGTATCAGCAACTTTCATGAAAGGTTCCCGTTTTTCTTCGGGGAGAGCTTCAAGGACGGCGCTTGCTACAGCACGCGTTGCGATATCTCCGAATAGCGTGATGATTTCGCGCTGTTCTTCTAGCGGGAGGTTCTCGATGTCGAGTTCTTTGGCGGCGACTGCCTGCAAATTTTTAGCGAAGTCCATGGACACATTCTACATCTGAACAAGTCCCTGTGCTATGCAGGGGGTCCGATGAAGAAGTAGTCTGGCGGAACGGTGCCCGCATGAATCCCTCCGTCAATGAGTTGCCACTCATTCAAAAGTTGTGTCTGAACCGTTTCAGGGAGAGTACGAAGTTGCTGCCGTGTAA
This sequence comes from uncultured Candidatus Saccharibacteria bacterium, assembly GCA_964626715.1. Classification (GTDB taxonomy): domain Bacteria; phylum Patescibacteriota; class Minisyncoccia; order Phycocordibacterales; family Phycocordibacteraceae; genus Phycocordibacter. Next base: position 1,652 of record CAZVGP010000020.1, on the reverse strand, counting down.
GACCCCGCACGAACTCCTCTGAGAGAGAAGGTCCCGTATGATGAACACCAGTGCCTAGAGTTGCCCGCGCGACGTGATGCCCGATATGGTGGCCCACGTGGTGTAACCCGTGCTGTGTTCCTTGGTGTGTTGCCGCTTGTGCCGTATGTTGTGCCGTTGCTCCGGCAATACTTTCAGCACCATGTTGTGTTCCGTGCTGGAGAGCTTGCGCTCCGAGTTGATGCACTGCTGTGACGCCATGCGTGGCTTCGGCACCAAGCCATGCCGTCACTCCGAACGCTGCAAAGCCTGCAAGTGCCGCAAATGTCCTAGGGTGTTTATGCCAAATACGTTCTTTTTTTGGACGCCGTGTTCGGAGAAAGCTTTCCATAGCAAAGTACGCTCCAAGACCATGAATGGTTGATCTTACGCCGATGGCAATAAACAAAGGAATTGTCGTCCATCCCGAAAGCGCGAGAGCACCGGAAATAAGTGCGGCTCCGCCAAGAAATGCGAGAGCCGGGTGTTTCTCCCTCCATTTGTCGAATTTCTTAAACTTTTCGAGTAGCCACTTCCCAACTCGTTTTCCGAGTTTTTCTTTTATCTCCTGTTCTTGTTCGTTTTTTCTTCCGGTGAACCATCTCCAGACCCATCCTTTTTCTTTCTTCTTTTCTGGATTTTCTGGTTCCGGTGTTGTTGTATCTTTTGTCGGCTTCTTTTTGCCTTTCTTTTTACCCACACCGCTTGGTTGCCGCCGGTCATCCAACGTTCCCTCATCGTCAGCCGGTTCGCCCGTTTCCTCTCCGGTATCTTTTCCCTCAACCGCGGCATGAGCCGCTTTAATGTCCTCTTCCGAAATCTTGTAGCTTTTTTTGGTTTCTTTCTCAAGGAATCCACGCATCACCGCTCCCATTTGGGCTGCCGCAGCGAGTTCTTCGGCGATATTGTGGTTTCTATAGGCATCATCGAGGCGTTTGGCAATGCTTGCGTGTCCCCGTCTCATTTCAAAGAGCCTTTTTAAAGGCCTTGATTTTAGATGCTTATACTTGTTTCTGTAGCACTGTCGGCCTATCTGTTGGTCGACTATCTCCTGTAGTTTTTTAGGATTACCGATAATATTTTCTTGTTGCCCTCTTCCAGCTTTGTGGCGGTGTTTGGGTGATGCCTTGTCGGCAAGCTGTTTTTGCTGTGCAAAATACAGAAACACCCACCTTTTGTCTTCGATATCCCGATGCAGCGGGTATTTCAGATTTTTAAGGATAGCCAGCATCCGCTCATGCACGAGTTCCGCTTCGGCGGAAACTATTTTTTCTCCATGTACCTCGAAAAGCGACTTCAGAGCTTCCGCGTTCGCGAGCCTCTCTTTTTTCAGCTTTCTTTTCTCACTCCCTTTCTTCTTTCCCGCTGGCGTGTAGTTTTCAGGAAAATACTGATCCGCTACATCTTCGATTTTCCACGAAGCGACCGGAGTATCTCTTTGGTCACCACGAAGGTCAGGTTGAGACTCTGGGCGAGAACGATTGGGCCACATGGTTTCAAAATACTACCAAAAATTAAAAAGTCAAGTATTCCTCATCGGGCCGGTCATGCTTCATACTAGCATCGTCAAAAATCGTTGACGATACAAGCGTATTTTGTTTTTGTGCTCCCGGCAGGAATCGAACCTGCATCAC
>CAZVGP010000019.1:0-12112 GCA_964626715.1 uncultured Candidatus Saccharibacteria bacterium | reverse complement strand
TGTGGCATGGGCAGTCGCGGCGCTTGCGCTCACGATGCATCTGGTGGGGTAAGATAACGCTGGGTATGGATCCGCATCCGAACAATAATCACAACCACTCCGCGAAGCCGGTGACGGAACACATCACCGAATGGATCGGCTCTGTCCAGTCGCTTTTCGTGCACTCCGCTTTTTTCATTGCTGCGTTTCTCGTTGCTTATTTAAAATATGCTGCATGGGATACGATGCTCCTCGTTCTCACGACGGTCGTGTCGCTCGAGGCTATCTATCTCGCCATCTTCATCCAACTTACGGTAAACCGGCACTCTGAAGAGCTTGAAGAGGTGAGTGAGGACGTCGAGGGCATCCAGGAGAATATCGAGGGTATTTCTGAAGACGTGGAGGATCTGGGCGAAGATGTCGAAGGCATCCAGGAAGACATCCAAGAGATGAGCGAAGAGGATCAGTTCGACGAAGAGCGTAAAAAGAAGCAGCTGGTCAGCATTGAACAGCTGACGAATGACGTCAAACGCGTTCTTGCCGATCTGGAAACACTCCGGAAGCAATGAGGTTTTCTAGTCCCGGCCTCGGCAATGGGCAGAGCATTTTTGCTCCGCGTTTGGTATAGTGAAAACTCGGAAAATTGAGATGACACGGGGCAAAAAAACAATCAAACACCGCGGGACCTTCAGCGTAAAATCCGGCTTGGCGCAGATGCTCAAGGGCGGCGTCATCATGGATGTCGTGAATGCACGGCATGCCCGGATTGCGGAGAAAGCCGGCGCAGTCGCGGTCATGGCGCTCGAGAGGGTTCCCGCGGATATCCGCGCTGAAGGAGGCGTCGCGCGTATGTCCGACCCTCGCATGATCACGGAAATCCAGAATGCGGTGACGATTCCCGTCATGGCAAAGTGCCGGATAGGGCATTTTGTCGAGGCGCAGGTTCTGGAAGCGTTAGATGTTGATTTCATCGATGAGAGCGAAGTTCTCACGCCTGCTGACGACGAGCACCACATCGAAAAAATAAAATTTACCGTTCCGTTCGTCTGCGGCGCGCGTGATCTCGGAGAGGCACTTAGAAGGATTTCCGAGGGAGCCGCGATGATCCGGACGAAAGGGGAGGCGGGAAGCGGAAACATCGTCGAAGCAATCCGGCATATCCGTGCCGTGAAGGAAGGCGTGGAGGAGCTTCAGACGCTGCTTACGCGGAAAAACATGAAGCGATTGAAACAGCGCGCCTTCGAGTTTCGGGTCCCGTATGAGCTCGTCCTCAAAACAGCCCGCCTCGGCAGGCTTCCGGTCGTCAATTTCGCCGCGGGCGGCGTCGCGACGCCCGCCGACGCGGCTCTCTGCATGCAGCTCGGTGTCGATGGCGTGTTCGTGGGGTCGGGCATCTTCAAGAGCGCCGATCCGGAGAAACGCGCGAAGTCGATTGTCGATGCAGTCGCGCACTTTGATGATCCCGCGAAGATAGCGAAGTCGAGCGCTGGTTTGGGAGAGGCGATGAAAGGGCAGGAGATCGAGAATCTGAAAACAAGACTCGCTGGCAGAGGCGTATGACCATGGACGTCGGCGGCGTACTCCGAGTAGGCGTTCTCGCTTTACAGGGGGACGTGCGCGAGCATCTCGAAACGGCAAAGAACGCTTCAAGGCGCCTGAATCTCAAAACGGACGTGAGACCGGTACGAACGCGAGAGAATCTGAAAACGCTCGATGCGCTCATCATCCCGGGCGGTGAAAGCACGACCTTGCAGAAGCTGTGCGAACGGGAGGGGATGTTCGAAGACATGAAGCGGATCAAAAACATCTTCGGCACGTGCGCGGGCGCGATTTTCCTCGCAAAAACCGTTCTCCATAAGACGAAAGGCCAACGAACGCTTTCTCTCATGGACATAACCGTCGACCGGAATGCCTATGGCAGACAGAATGAATCATTCGAAAAAGACATATCCACGAGGTTCGGGCGTATGCGCGCGGTCTTCATCCGCGCGCCTCGAGTACGAACAATCGGGAAGACGGTGGAGGTTATCGCACGAGACGATGACGGGGTACTCGCTTGCGAGCAGGGCACAGCGGACCGGTACTATCTCGCATCGTGCTTCCATCCCGAGCTTACCTCGGGCGTATTCCATGAATATTTTCTGAAGCGCGTTCAGACGGCTTTATGAGCGGTCAGTTTGCCGTGCAAGATATTATTTCGGCTTCTGAAGCTTGTCGAGCCGGAGAAATTTAAAGGTGAAAAAGACTACCAGCGCGACGACGATGAAGTTGATGAGGACGGCGGTGAAGCTGCCCCACGAGATGGTCGCGCCGAGAACGGAGAATGTCTCGTTCCTCAAACCCCCGACCGAGCCGAGCGCAGCGCCGAGGAGGGGATTGACGATGTCGTTGATGAATGACGCGACGAGCTGGGAAACCGCGCCGCCCAAGATAAAGCCGACCGCGAGCCCGACGACTCCCTGCTCACGTATGAATTCGATGAAGGATTTCATACTGCATCGGGCTAAAATTCCAGCGTCTATGGTACAATCATAGCATCCTATGTCCACAGGACTCGCTATTTCTTTAGCGCCGCACGTCATCGGCACTCTCTGGGGTCTGACCGTGACTTCGACCCTCTTGACGAGCTGGTTTGTCGTCATCATCCTCCTTGCCGGCGCGTATATCATTGGCAGTTCATTGAAGCTCGTTCCCGGGAAAGGGCAGGTGGTCGTCGAGGCCGCAATCGGCGGCGTTTTCGATTATGTGGCTGAAACACTGGAGAGTAGAGAACTCGCGCGCCGCTATTTTCCGATCATCATGACGATTTTCCTCTACATCCTCGTCGCAAACCTCGTGGGGCTTCTACCCATTTCCGGAAGCGTCATCGGCGTTCATGAAGCGAATGGCGCGCTCGCGCCGCTTTTCTATCCGGTCAACACCGACCTCAACGTTCCCTTGGCGCTTGCCATCATCGCGTTCATCGTCATCGAATTCGCGGGGATAACTGCCATGGGCGTCTTGAAGTACGCAGGCAAATTTGTTAATCTGCATTCGATCACCGGCTTCGTGGTCGGGATCATTGAGCTCGTGAGCGAGCTTGCGCGCTTGATAACGTTCTCGTTCCGGCTCTTCGGCAACATATTCGCGGGGAAGGTTCTGATCCTCATGGCGCTCGCCTTCATCCCGTATCTTCTGCCGGTGCCGCTCCTCGTCTATGAGGTGTTCGTGGGTGTTATCCAGGCCGTCATCTTCGCCCTTCTTACGCTCTTTTTTATTAAGATAGCCATCATGGAAGCTCACGTTTAATCGAATAATTTTTTAGAACTATGGATCTTGAATCGGCAAAAAATATCGCCATGGCGCTCGCAGTCGGCATCGGCGTCGTGGGGCCGGGTATCGGTATCGGCATTGTCGTCGGCCACGCGCTCGAAGCGATCGGCCGGAACCCCGAAGCGCAAGGAAAGATCGTTCCTCTCATGTTCCTCGGCATCGTCTTTGCGGAAGCGCTCGCCATCTTCGCCTTGGTCATCGGATTCGTCATCAAGTATACGTAACGTGTTTAGTGAACAGGGTTTAGCGTTTAGCGTAAGAAATTAAAAACCTAAACACTAACCCCTCAACCCGAGCCCCTTATGCAATCTCTGCTCTCCGTCTTCGGCATCGACTGGAAGATCCTTCTGGCGCAGTCGGTGAACTTCGTGATACTCCTCGCGGGCCTTTCGTATTTTCTCTATCGCCCTGTCATGAAGCTCTTGTCTGATCGCGCGAATAAGATCGCGCAGGGAGTCCGCGACGCGGAAGCTGCTGCCAAAGCCGCGAAGGAAACCGACGAAGCCCGCGCCGGTGTCCTTTCATCGGCCGAGCGTGAAGCGGAAGCGATAGTGGCTCGCGCTACAGAAGAGGGGAAAATGGAACGCGCCGGTATCGTGAAAAGCGCTCAGGACCGCTCGGCCGCTTTGCTTTCCGACGCCCACGCGCAGGCGGAGGAGCTGGAGCGGAAGGCCCTGCGCGAAAGTCAGCAAAAGATCGCGCAGATGGCGGTTCTTGCCGCGGAAGAGATCTTACGAAAATCTTAGGAGCAGAGCGAATTAGATTTCGTTAGACCCAGCACCAATGCTAACCATATGACACACTGTATACAGAAAATCGAATCATCCGAGACGTATGCTTTCGCTGTAAACGGAGCCGTATCGGCATTGGTGCTGGGTGGAAGTTTTTCTAGCTCGATGACTCGCAACAAAAACTAACCATATGTCGCTTGCAAACGCATACGCACAGGTCATACGGGAAATTCCCGAAGGAAAAGCTTCCGCGTTCGTTCCGCGTCTTTTTGCATTCATGAAAAGCCGCGGACATCTCTCGCTTCTGCCGCAAGTTTTGCGCATCCTTGAGCGGCAGCCCGCTGACGCCAGCGTTCCCATGGTCGTTGTTGCCAAAGAATCTGATGTGAAGAAATTTAGCTCCGCAATCCGCGAAACGCTTGCGAAGCTCGCGCCGGAAGAAAAGACACACCGCACGATCGTTGACCCGCGCGCGGTGGGGGGCTACTCCGTGAGAGCAGGTTCACGCACGATTGATCGGAGTTTTCGCAGCGCACTTGTCTCTTTGTACCGCCGCTCTATTTCATAAATTGTCATGGATTCAAATATCGTCGAACGACTGAAAAAAGAGATCGAATCCTTCTCGCCCGACCGCGAACCCGCTGAAATCGGTGTCGTCCGGAAAGTGGGCGATGGGATCGTGGAGATAGACGGACTCGATAAGGCGGTGATGGCGGAGATGGTTTTGTTCGACGAATCGAGCGTCTCTGACGTGAAAACCGCTATTTCCCGCGACTCGGAACTTTTTGGCGTCATCCTGAACCTCGAAGAGGACACGGTGAAAGCGATTCTTCTCGGCGATTCGTCGCGCGTGAAAGAAGGGATGCTCGTGAAGCGGACGAAACGCCTGCTCTCGATTCCCGTTGGCGAAGGTGTCGTTGGCCGCATCGTGAATCCTTTGGGCGAGCCGGTTGACGGCAAAGGCCCCATCAAATCATCCGCTTCGGCTCCCATAGAGCGCGAAGCGTACGGCGTCATTGACCGCTCTCCCGTTGACACGCCCCTTCATACCGGAATCAAAGCGATTGATACTCTCATTCCCATCGGCCGCGGCCAGCGCGAGCTCATCATCGGCGACCGCGCGACAGGGAAGACCACCGTCGCCATAGATACGATTTTGAACCAGCTTAATGAACCGAAAGAAACACGGCCTATCTGCATCTATGTCGCGATAGGACAGAAGGAATCGAAGACAGCCCGCATCGCCGCGCTCCTCGCTGAAAAAGGCGCGATGGAATACACCACTATCGTTTCGGCTCCCGCATCCTCTCCCGCGGCGTTCCAGTTCCTTGCCCCGTACGGCGGCGTCACACTCGGAGAATATTTCATGGACAAAGGCAAAGACGTGCTCGTGATTTATGATGACCTTTCCAAACAAGCTGTCGCATACCGCCAACTCTCACTTCTTCTTCGCCGCCCGCCCGGGCGGGAAGCGTATCCCGGAGACATCTTTTATCTCCACTCGCGCCTTTTGGAGCGCTCCGCGAAACTCTCGAAAGAGAAAGGTGGAGGATCACTCACGGCGCTTCCTATCATCGAAACACAAGAAGGCGACATCACCGCCTACATCCCGACGAATGTCATTTCGATAACCGACGGGCAGATGTTTTTGGAGGCGGATCTTTTTAACAAAGGAACACGCCCTGCCATCAATGTGGGCATCTCGGTGTCGCGTGTTGGCTCTGCCGCGCAGACGAAAGCGATGAAGAAAGTCGCAGGACGCATCAAATTGGATTTGGCGCAATTCAGGGAACTTGAGGCGTTCATGCAATTCTCGCAGGACTTGGATCAAGAGACTAAGAACAGAATCGAAAGCGGGCGCCGGCTCTCCGCGGTCCTGAATCAGGACAAGAATGTGCCAATTCCGTTCGAGCGGCAGGTCGTCGTCATCTATGCGGCGACGAACGGATTCTTCGACCGTTTCGCGCCTGAAAAGATGGGAGAAATCGAGCAGAAATTCCTCGGATTCATGGATCGAGAAGACAAAATCGTTCTCGAAGCCATCCGCACCGAGAAGGCGATTTCGGAAGCCACGGAGCAAAAGCTCAAAGATGCAATCACCCGTTTTGTTTCTTCTTTTAAAGCTGAAAGCTAGAACCTGACACCTGTAACCTGAAACCTAATTTCACATGTCGCTCAAAGATATAAAGCTGAAGATAAAGTCCACCGATAGGACCCACAAGGTTACGAGGGCGATGGAAACCGTATCTGCGATCAAGATGCGAAAGTCTCAAGTGAGAGCATTGACCGCGCGCCCGTACGCCACCGCTGCGCTTTCCATCCTTGAGCGCATGAGCGTTTCTCTTTCATCCTTAAAGCATCCGCTCACGGTAGTACGGCCTCTCGCAAAAGCAGCGGTTGTCGTCGTAACGAGCGACAAGGGACTCTGCGGTGTCCTGAATGCCGCGGCTCTCAAACAAGCGAATGCGCTCGTGCAATCCTTGGGCATCCCGCACGAAGCGGTTTCTATTTACGCATTCGGAAGGAAAGGCGCTGAGTTTTTCGAGCGGCGCGGCTACAAGGTCGTCGAGCGGTTCGAGAACGTTTCTGACGGCGTCTCGGTCTCGGATCTGTCACGGATTTCCCGCGACATCGCGCAGGCATTCGCGGAAAAACAGTTCGACCGCGTGCACGTCGTCTATACGAACTTCAAATCCACATTTGAGCAGAAACCAATTTCGCATCAACTTCTGCCGCTCTCGCTTGAAACCATTTCTGCGATGGTTACCGGCATCATTCCCGAGAAAGGGAAGTTCGCGGAACCAGCAGGCGAGAGAGCAAAAGGTCCCTCGTATTACACGGTGGAGCCATCGTTAGAAGAAGTTGTGGAAACCTTGATTCCCCAGCTCGTTTCGGTCCTGCTTTTTCATGCGCTTCTCGAATCGAAAGCATCAGAACATTCCGCGCGGATGGTCGCGATGAAGAATGCGTCCGACAAATCCCGCGACCGCTCGAAATTACTCACGCGGACCTTCAACAAGGCTCGCCAGGCAATGATTACGCGTGAGGTTTCCGAAATCGTGGGCGGCATCGAGGCGATGGCAGAGAGATAAATAATAGGCAGTAAATAAAAAAACAGTAGATAAAAACCGTAAACTAGGAGAGAGCATGGTTGAAGAGAAAAATGATATTAAAAAACGGCTCGTTGCGTTTACCGTAGCAGTTTTACAGCTTGCAAAGGAAAATGAGCATAATAGAACGCTTGCTCCTGTGTTTAATCAGATAATCAGAAGTGCAGGTTCGATAGGCGCAAATATATCCGAGGCAAGCGGAGCTGTTTCCAAGGTCGGTTTTGCACGTTACTTTCATATTGCACTTCAGTCAGCGAATGAAACGCGATATTGGCTTGAGGTTTTGGAAACGGTTAAGTCCGTAGATGTTTCTTTGCTTTCTGTTTTACAGAATGAATTAAGCGAGTTTATCCGAATACTCCGCGCCAGTCTCCGCACTATGAAAGGAAGCAAGAAATCATGAAATTTGTAGTTTATTCTTTATAATTTATTTGTTATAGTCTACTTGTTTATTTATGCTCGGCACCATCACCCAGATCATCGGCACGGTCGCGGACATCCATTTCGAGGGAGACTTGCCCGCGGTCAATGATGCGCTTGTCTTGACTGACAAGGATCGCAAAGTCGTCTTTGAGGTGGCACAGCACATCGGCGTCAACCGCGTGCGCGCTATCGCACTTTCTGGAACAGAGGGGCTTTTGCGGGGCATGGAAGTGAAAGCAACGGGCGGCCCCGTTTCGGTTCCCGTAGGAGAAGCGTCGCTCGGTCGTTTGTTTAATGTTCTCGGAGATTCTATAGATGGGAAAGGGCCTGTTGCCAAAAACACGCCGCGCTTGCCGATACACCGCGATGCCCCTCCATTTACCGAGCAGAGAACGAAAGCTGAAGTATTTGAAACAGGTCTCAAAGCGATAGACCTTCTGGCGCCTTTCATCAAGGGCGGGAAAGTGGGGCTTTTCGGAGGCGCGGGCGTTGGTAAGACTGTGCTCATGCAGGAGTTGATCCATAACGTTGCTACGGAGCACAGCGGCTACTCAGTATTCGCGGGCGTGGGCGAGCGAGTCCGCGAAGGAAACGACCTCTACCACGAGATGACGGAAACCGGCGTCATCGACAAGCTTGCGCTCGTCTTTGGCCAGATGAACGAGGTGCCCGGTGCGCGCTCGCGCGTTGCGCTCTCCGGCCTCACGATGGCGGAGTATTTCCGCGACGCGATGGGCAAGGACGTTCTTTTCTTCATGGACAATGTGTTCCGGTTCGTCCAAGCTGGTTCTGAAGTGTCGGCGCTTCTTGGTCGCGTGCCTTCGGCCGTCGGCTACCAGCCCACGCTCGCAGAGGAAATGGGAACGCTTCAAGAGCGCATCACATCAACCACGAAAGGCTCCATTACTTCGGTGCAGGCGATTTATGTTCCTGCTGACGACCTCACAGACCCCGCTCCCGCCACCACTTTCTCGCACCTCGACTCCACTATCGTGCTTTCACGCCGCCTCGCATCACTCGGCCTCTATCCGGCGATAGACCCTTTGGAATCCGGCTCGAGCGCCTTGGACTCTGACATCGTCGGCGGAGAGCATTACGACGTCGCGAAAGCCGTGAAGTTCACGCTTCAGCGCTACAAGGATTTGCAGGACATCATCGCCATCCTCGGCATCGAGGAGCTTTCGGAAGAAGATAAGGCACTCGTCTATCGCGCCCGCAAGATCGAGAAATTCCTTTCTCAACCAACGCACGTCGCCGAAGTCTTCACCGGCATCAAGGGCGAATACGTACCCTTGGAGGAAACCGTGCGCGCGTTCCGTGAGATCGTCGATGGCAAGCATGACGACAAGCGTGAAGAGGATTTCTACATGAAAGGAACGATTGGCCGGGTTAAGTGAGATACCAATCTACGAATGCATGCGAATGTTACGAATAGCTCCCTTTTCTTCATTCGTATCATTCGTTATGATTCGTAAAGTATTCGTATGAAAGTTGTCATCGCCAAAGTTCACGAGAATCTTTTTTCTGGAGAAGCGCTCTCTTTGACAGCGAAAGCGGCGGAAGGGGAAGTGACCATCCTTCCGAAGCACGAGCCTTTTGTGGCGAATCTTCAAGCCGGAAGCACCATTATCGTTCGCACTTCACAAGGTGAGCAGAAGTTCGAGATTCCAGGGGGTGTTTTGGAGGTTTCAAACAATCAGGCGACGGTGTTGCTGTAATGCTTGACTTTTTTATTTAAATGAGCAGAATGGTTTTATATGCCTGATTACGAAAAGAGACATTGGAAACGCAATAGGCCGCCACCTGATCGTTTGCGGGGTGGAGAGGAAGTGGTGATAAGGATTAAAGGGAAAAATGTATTGGGTAAAATTTTAGAGATATTGGTTAGCCGGCCTAACAGTAGACATCCTGTTAAAGCCGTAGTGGAAACGGAAAATGGAAACGTGAAAATAAAACCCCACAAAATAAAAAGGCTCCCCAAATAGAAATTCAAGAAGCTGAAACCTAATGTGCTGTTTTCCGCAAGACTGAACGAATATTGTTCAGTCTTTTTGATAAATGAACGGCAAATTTTTCTAAGTGCGAGAGTTTTGAGAATGCCACCATGTCGCATCCCATGCCGAAGACGAGGAGCTTGTCGCCATCCTTGAGGCTCATGGCTTTCCGTGCTTCCGCGGGAATGACCACTTGGCCTTTCGCTCCTACCGTTGTCGCGCCGTAAAACTCTCGCGAAGTTTTGTTTTTCACGCTTTCACTCTAGCGCGTTTCCAATTTTCAAACAAGTAGGAAAAGTAAGTTCCGAAAGTTCTGGTTTTTTTCACTTTGCACAGTTTGTACCGGCATACGCGGAAAATGCGCATGGTAGGATAACGGGAGAATGACGCAAAAGAAAAAGGTTTTCATCATCATGGCGCACCCGGATTCCGACACGCTTACGTCGCACCTCGCCGATGCCTACGAGATGGGCGCCTTGGAAGCAGGGCATGAAGTACGGAGGCAGAACATCGGTGAGATGAAGTTCGATCCGATACTCCACAAGGGCTATCGCGTCATTCAGGAGCTTGAGCCGGATTTGAAAACCTTCCAAGAGAACGTGAAATGGGCCGACCATCTGGTTTTTGTCTACCCGAACTGGTGGGGGACGATGCCGGCCTTGCTCAAGGGGCTCATCGACCGCGCGTGGCTTCCGGGATTCGCGTTCAATTTCACGAAGATCATGGGCCTCATTCCGGATTGGATTCCGCGCCTTAAGGGCAGGAGCGCCCGCATCGTCATCCTTGCGAACGTGAATCCGTGGTTCCAGTGGTTCATGTTCGGCGAATTCACGAACGAACTTGACCGCGCGACACTTGGCTTTGCCGGAATAAAACCTGTCAGAGTGAAAGTGTTTTATCCCTCCGAACGCGCAAGCGATGCGGTGCGAAAAGGCTGGGTTCAGAAGATGCGCATGCTCGGAAGGAGTGCCCGCTAGCTCACGACAGCTTCTTGGTTTATAGTCGCTTCTGCATGAGTCTTTCAATAGGCATCGTGGGACTACCGAATGTTGGGAAATCCACCCTCTTTCAGGCGCTTACTCAAAAGAGCGTGCTTATAGCGAACTACCCATTTGCAACCATTGACCCGTCAGTTGGCGTCGTTGCGGTGCCCGACCCGCGCCTTGCGAAGCTTTCGGAGCTTTCACACTCGGCGAAGACCATTCCCGCCGCAGTCGAGTTCGTGGACATCGCGGGTCTCGTGAAAGGCGCTTCCGAAGGCGCAGGCCTCGGCAATCAGTTTCTCTCGCACATCCGCGAGACGGACGCTATCGCCGAGGTTGTTCGGATATTCGAGGATGCGGACGTGATTCATGTAGAGGGCGGGATAGATCCGGTTCGAGACATTCAGATAGTGAATCTTGAGCTGGTGCTTGCGGACTTGCAGACCGTCTCGAAGCGCCTCGCGGGGGTAGAGCGTGACGTGAAGCGCGGAGATAAGATTGCGCTTGCGGAAGAAAAAGCGCTTCAGAAAATTGAGCAGTGCCTCTCGGCGGGAAAGCTGGCATCAAATGCAAAACTTTCCGATGAAGAGAAACAGGCGCTCAAAGGGCTTCAGCTTCTCACGATGAAGCCCATCATGTACGTTCTCAACAAAAAAGCAGGAGGTCACAACCTTGACGAAATGAACGATGAACGCTACAAAAAACTCATCGCGTTTCTCCATGAGATGGGTGCGACGTATGTTCCTGTTGATGCGGCGATAGAAGGGGAGCTACAGGATGTCGCAGGAGAAGATAAAGAGAATTTACGCCGCGAGTTTGGCGTCCTTGATGACGGAATAAATAATCTTATCCGCGCGGCATACGAGACGTTAGGGCTCATGAGCTACCTCACGACGGGCCCCGATGAGACGCGCGCGTGGACTATCAAGGTAGGCTCCGCCGCGCCGGAAGCCGGCGCGGCGATTCACACCGACTTTCGCGACAAATTCATCCGTGCCGAGGTTGTTCCGTACGAGAAGCTCATGGAAACCGGCTCCTACGCCGCCGCCCGTGAGAAGGGATGGGTAAGGACAGAAGGAAAAGAATACGTCGTAAAGGATGGCGATATCGTCGAGTTCAAGATTTAAGTCTTATTTTTTGATCGAATTTCTGTGGAAGTCCCTTTGAAGCTCTTTTGTGGTTATATGTAAATGTGGGGGCAGAAAACCTACACTTTCCTCGTGTATCGGCCGACGCGAAGCCCGAGCAGCTTGATTTTTTCTCTCCTCTCGGTCCATGCCAAGTGCCTGGATGTACGGAAGATGCAAAGGGAACCTCGAATGGGCATCGGGTGTGCAATAGGCATTTTCATGCATTCGACGACGAGGAAGATGCCGCTGGGCATAGTTCTGCAACGCCGCCGCTCGTCATTCCTAACTCCGAAGATCACGAAAGATAGAATGCTATAATCAGAATCATGGATAGTCCTGCAGTAAAACCAAAAATAACTCCGAAAGATTTTTTCCTCTGGCTCGGCGCGATGGTGGCGCTTTACTGGAGCGTCATCGCGTTCATATTTTTGATATTTAATTACATCAATT
>CAZVGP010000018.1:7635-12221 GCA_964626715.1 uncultured Candidatus Saccharibacteria bacterium | reverse complement strand
GTTTCGGAATCTCTGCCGGCATCCTTCCGTTCGGCGGCCAGATTCTCGTCATCGTGCCGTGTTCATCGATCGTTCCGCCCGGAGGGCCGGGAGTGCTGGTGCAGGCCATGGGACCGCCGCGGCCGCTCGCGGTCGCGTGTCCTTTCGGAGGCGGCGGTACTGTGACACCACCTGTTCCTGGCGGTGGATCTTCTACCGGAGGCACAGGTGGAGCGAATTCTTCAGCTCCCGGACTGAATAACATAACTGGCACGACCGCATATTTCCCAGGATACGGATGTGCCAACCCAACCGATCCCAGTTGTAACAGCGTGGAGGGGGCTGACTTAACTGCTCTCGGCAAACAAACATACACAGTGCAAGACTACATCAGTAACTGCTTGAATCCGGGCCCGCTCGGCTGTCGGCCGATCACTGTTGCTACAAGTCAGACATCCGGCATCCCTCTGGGCACTGTTGTAACGTGGCCCACGCTTGTCCAAGCATATAATCAGCAGTATGGGCTCAAGTTGCCTTCGAGCACACAGTTTGTTGTAAGTGACCACTACGGGAAAGGATATGGTGACGGTACTTTTGATGTTGCCCAGTGTGCAACACATAATTCAACCTGCTTCAACCCGGCGTTGAATGGAGTTCCACATACCACTGATCCTACAAATACCGGAGGCTCGTTCAACAACCTTGGTTCCCCGACCTCTGGAGGTGGTTCAGGAGGCGGAGGCGGTAGCGGTGGAGGTGGCGGGGTCAGCGTCGGCGCGTTTTGCAGGAGCTTTCTCTATGGCCCGCCCTCGTTCCCTAGTCAGTGGCTTCTCGGCAACGCAACGCCGATTATTGGGACTTGTTTCCAGGGCCCTGTTGCTGTCGGGGTAGGCAATCTTATCGACAGTAATCCTGGGCACGGCTCGAGCGGTGGGCCGGGTGGCACAGGCCAACAGCCGACCGGAGGTGCGTGCGCACAGAGTCAGTACAGTACGAATAACGAAGCTGGTTTATCTCAAGCAAACAGCGCTGTGCTCCAGGAACTGAGTCAGTGCAGCGGTGGCGGGGGCGCGATTAATCAAGGAGGCATTACGGTAAACCATACGAATGCATGTCGCGTCGGAGCTTCTTTCCAAGGCGCACTTTCGAGCGGAGGTTGCACGACCGTCGGAGGACTCCAATGCAACACGACACATTATCTCTGTTCCCTCTATGCAGAGTGTGGGCCGTTTGAAATGACTGCTGGGAATGAAGCGGGCCATGTAACTCACGGCGGAGGAAACGCGGTTGATATTCACCAGAGCGGGAACTTCTCCGATAGTTTTTCCCAGTGCGCGGAGAAATTCGGTCAATGCGGGGAGAAGAACGGCGGTCCAGTCTTTTGCGATAAAGCCACGGGAACAACTTTTTGGCAGGAGCCTACCGGAACCGCTCTGCACTGGCACGTGTGCGTGGGCGGCAAGGGTTGTTAGAGTTTGCTCGCAAGCCGAAGCCACTTTTCAATTGTCACGTCTTCCGCCCGAGCTTTTTCGGGGATGCCGCACGCGGCGAGCGCGCCTAAGGCGCGCTCGCCGAACACCCTTTTCAAATTTCCGGAGAGGGTTTTTCTTTTTTGCGCGAATCCCGCTTTTACTACTCTGAAAAACTTTTCCTCTGATACTTTTTCGAAATTCTTTCTCGAAATATCCGTGATCGAAAGTATCGCCGAGTCCACATTCGGCGCCGGAGCGAAGTTTCCTCGCGAAACGGTGCGCACGTAGCGCGGCGTTCCGTACGCTTTCACTGAAAGTGAGAGGATACTTTCTTTTTTGGAGCGTGCGATTCGCTCCGCAACTTCTTTCTGCACAAGAAACGCAATCGAGCGCGGCTGGTTTTTTGCCGTGAGACACATCCGTAGTAGCTCTCCTGTGATGTAGTACGGAATGTTCGCCGCGACGCGATATGTCTGCCCCGTGGCGAAGAAATTACCATATGGTAATTTCTTCGCCACGTCTCTCACGTCCCCTATCTGTAACTCGAGTTTTTCCTCGCGTATCTCGGCTCCGAACTTCTGCTGCAAAGCCGTAACCATCAACGAATCTTTTTCAACCGCGGTTACGCGCGTACCCAAACGCAAAAGCTCTCGTGTGAGCATTCCGGTTCCCGGACCAATCTCAAAAACAGTGTCACCGTCTGAAACCCCGGCAGCGTGCGCAACCGCGCGAGCAACCACCGGGTTCTTCAGAAAATGCTGTCCGAGCCGTGCTCCTCCTCTTTTTCTCATCCTCCGTGGCGGCATTTTTCCCATATGGTATTTTATTTACCAAGACCAA
Organism: uncultured Candidatus Saccharibacteria bacterium; assembly: GCA_964626715.1. Classification (GTDB taxonomy): domain Bacteria; phylum Patescibacteriota; class Minisyncoccia; order Phycocordibacterales; family Phycocordibacteraceae; genus Phycocordibacter. Next base: position 9,930 of record CAZVGP010000018.1, on the reverse strand, counting down.
ACTCTTTTTCAAACTTTTGTGCGTCGTCGATTTTTTCAGCAACGACAAAGCGCACTGCGTCTCCTATGCCGTAGAATCTCGCGAAAGGCGCAATGCAACTGCGCAAATCATGCGGGAAGACAAATATTGAGTTTTGGTAGCGTTTCGCTCCAATTTCTTGAAGTCGAGCACGCAGAGCTTGTCGGGCAGTCTCCTTTTTTCCTGGAATATCAAAAAATACGAAATGCCACTTACCATCCCATTTTTTCTTAAGCGGAGGTTCGAGATTCCACACCGCCTCTGTTGTCAGAAGATCGATCCCTCTCTTTGCTATTTTGTAGCGGTTACCTATTCGTTCCATGTATCCCTTATTTACCAAGTACTGTATCTTTTTTGTCACCTTCCGTTGTTCTTTTTTGGTTCGCGCATCAAGTTGTTTGAAAATAATCCCCAAACCAGGAGCAACGATTATGGTGAGCACGATAGCCCCAGCCGCGAGCGCTTTCAAAAGGAAAATCCTTTGCTCTCGGTGTGTCAATTCTCGGAACGGTTTGTGCCCGTACCTATCGAATAAGAACGAAAGTGCCATGGCAACAAATATACCATATGGTATATTTGTTGCCAATTCTACGTTATCGTATTTCTGGTTCGCCTCGAGTGTTGTCCTGCAGAGGCATTGCGACGACCTCCGAAAGCGACGAATCTATTTCTGTTATAAACTCCGACGGCATATTTATTGAACGGGTTCCGAAAATGCGCCGCGAGAGCGCATAGGTTGCATACACTTTCTTCTTTGCGCGCGTGAGCGCCACATAGAACAGCCGCCGCTCCTCTTCTTCGTCAACAGTTTCGAGGTCGTCGCGCTCATGAGGGAACAAGCCATCCTCGAGTCCCGTGACAAATACAACATCAAACTCCAATCCTTTCGCAGCATGCACGGTCATAAGCTTTACGCCATCTTTCTTTTGCTCCTTTATGAGTTCGTCCTGGTCAGACTGGAGCGATGCTTCTTCGAGAAGTTTTTCGACGCCCTCCGGTGCCGCGAAGGAATCGTATTTTGCAGCGACCGTCACGAGTTCTTTCAGGTTTTCAAGGCGTTCAGCGTCCTCGCTGTCTCCGTGCTCGTACGTTCGCCACAAACCGCTTTCGGTAAGAGCGTGTTTTACCGCTTCCGATGCCGGCTGCTTCTCGATTACGTACGCGATTTTTGCAATCACGCTTCGGAACATCGAGATCTTTTTCTTCACGCCTTCCGGCAGCGTATGTTCCTGCTTGTTCACAATCTTTGCGAGCGTGACTTTCCCGATGCCGCGCGATGGGTTTCCGATCGCCCGTATCACATCAGAGGCCGAGTCGGGATTGAGGGCAAGCCGCAGGTACGAAAGCGCATCTTTTACTTCTTTCCGTTCGAAGAAGCGCGTGCCGAGAACCTGATACGGAATGTCGGCCTGCAGAAACGCCTCTTCAAGCGCGCGCGACTGGAAGTTCGCGCGATACAAAACCGCGATCTCGTTTTGGTTCACACCGGTTGCGATGAGCCGAGCCGCCTCGCGCGCGACAAAAAGCGCTTCCTCGTTCTCGTCGACAAGGCCGGCGAGCGCTATCTTTTCTCCGTCTTGGTTTTTCGTAAACAGTTCTTTCTCGTGGCGCTTCAGGTTCTTTGCGATTGCCTCGTTTGCCGCGGCGATGATAGTTTTCGTGGAGCGGTAGTTCTCAACCAAGGGGACGATCGTTGCATCCGGAAAATCGCGCTCAAAGTTCATGATGTGCTCGATCGATGCGCCCCGCCAGCTGTAGATGTTTTGGTCGACGTCTCCGACGACCGCGAGGTTGCCGCTCTTCTCGGCGAGTATCTTCACGATTTCATACTGCACGCGGTTCGTGTCCTGATATTCATCGACGTGGATGTATCGCCACGCATTCTGGAAATAGTCACGGACGTCCGCGTGAGCCAGGAGCGTGTGGGCCGTGAGGAGGATGTCGTCAAAATCGAGCGCCCGCTCTTTTTTGAGTACCGTTTCGTACTTCTCCCACACTTCCGCGACGGCTTCGTCTATGTATGAGGACGCGAACTCATTCAGGAACCGTTCCCGCCCGGTAGCGTTCCCTTTTGCCCGTCCCATGATGGAAAGAACGCGCCTCGGCTCCAATGCCTTCGGGTCAAAGCCTGCCGATTGTATCGCTTCTTTCGCGGCACGCGTCGAATCCTGCCGGTCGTAGATAGTAAAACGTCGCGGCAAACCCGCACGCGCATGGAACGCCTTAATGACTGCAAGCGAGAGCGCATGGAACGTGCCGATGAAGGGTCGCGTCCTC
>CAZVGP010000018.1:1461-7535 GCA_964626715.1 uncultured Candidatus Saccharibacteria bacterium | reverse complement strand
TCGACGCGCTCCTCCATCTCACGCGCGGCTTTGTTGGTGAATGTGACGGCAAGGATTTTCTCCGGCGGAGTGCCGGAGCGGATCAGTTCCGCAATCCGGTGCACGATGACGCGCGTTTTGCCCGCTCCTGCTCCCGCGAGAATCAAAAGCGGCCCGTCTTTATGGAGGACGGCCCTTTTTTGTTCGCTATTGAGCACATCTCTTGGCATTTCGGCACTATACTCCCACGCTAGAATTTTAGTGTAGGGTAGCGTCGTGATTTATGACACAAAGTCCTATAATATCAATGGTTTGTGCCTTGTCCACTCGGACCGGGTGATTGGGTTGACCAGGCCCCTCGTGAGGGTAGAATGGACTAATCCCGATTGATTGTACTCTTGAAAGTGGCTCTAGTGAGCCAATTCCTGAACTACCGTCCGCGACCCCCGATGGGGAATCCATATAGAGACTAATCCTCCAGATGCCCGCGGCATTCACCGTGTTTTCCGCGAAGCCATAGCGAAAATCATCTTCGCTTCCCCGAGCGCTCTGCTTTTTCTGCTGGCAGTTCTTGTGCCCGGCACGGCTCTCGCTTTTTCTTTCTCTGATTTGTGGCCGATGGCCCAGGCTTCGGTTTCGGTTCCTCCCCCGAACGTATCAGGAACTCCCGCGCTGCAAGCGGCAGTCAATGTTGATCCAAATCCTCTGAAGGGAGGCAATGACCTCGCGCTCGCGGGCGGCGTCGCGCTTTTGCCGTTGGTCGGCCCGGAGGGCACGCTCGCGGACATCGCGGATTCCGGGGCGCCGACCCAGATTTCCATCTATGTGGTGCGTGCCGGCGATTCCTTGGGCAAGATCGCAAAGATGTATGGCGTCTCTACGAACACCATCCTCTGGGCGAACGACATCAGGGGCCCGAACGACATCCATCCCGGGGACACGCTCATCATCCTCCCGGTCACGGGGGTGGAGCACATAGTCGGGAAGGGCGAAACGCTCGCGTCGATCGTCGCGAAATATCACGGCGACATGCAGAACGTCCTCGATTACAACAATCTCGAGCCAGGGGCGGCGGTTGCGGTCGGCGACACCATCATCATCCCGAACGGCATCGATGTTTCCGCTCCGAGCTATTCGGGCAGGGTCGGCAGCCGCGAGCCTTTGATTCCCGGCTACGGTGGCCCCGCAATTCCGGGGTACTTCATCCGTCCCATTGCGGGCGGCGTGAAGACGCAGGGCTTGCATGGGTATAACGCAGTCGACCTCGGCACTCCGCGCGGCACGCCGGTTGTGGCCGCGGCAGATGGCATCGTCATCGTGAGCCGCTCCTCGGGCTACAACGGCGGCTACGGGCAATACATCGTCGTGGATCATCCCAATGGGACGCAGACGGTCTACGCGCACCTTTCGAGAAATCTCGTGGGCCCCGGAGCGCAGGTGGTGCAGGGGCAGGTCATCGCTCTTTCTGGGAATACCGGGCGCTCTACCGGGGCGCATCTCCACTTTGAGGTCCGCGGCGCCGCAAACCCGTTCTGATTTTTCCAGACTCTACGCGGCTTCCTGATATCCTCCGGCCCTACCCAGTTCATCAGGGTTTTTTCCTTTGTAGAACGGCTCCGTGTCAGCGAGGGGCCGTCCGAGAAGCTCATCTCTGCTTTTTGGCGAGGTTTTGTAGTCTTTCGCAAGATCTGCGGGTCTCGGCTCTTTCTGTCCATACGGTTCAAACATTCCTGCCGGAAGGTTTTTTATCGCTTCCTCTTCCTCGGGCGATTTTTGATACGGTGCCATTTGACTTTGAGGCCTTTGTGAGGCTGATGTCGGAGCTCCGGTGGGGCGGTGGAAGATGGGCTGTGTCTGTGTCGGCTGATATGCAGCTGACTGGGGTTCTCTGCCGGGAGGAACCATCCCGTCCATGCTCTTGTTTCCTTGAGGACCGACGCCAACATTGAGGCCGGCGTTGTTCCTCGGCGGCTCCGACGGTGCCGCGCCGCCGGAGCGCTGGAATCCTACATTCATGTTTTTATCTCCGCCGGACGTCGGCGGAACGACGCCATTTCCTGTCCGCTGGCCTTTTTGTTCGTAGCCGATGCTCTGCGTTCCGGGCCGCTTTGACGCGTCGCCTTCTCCGCCTTTTTGGTTCATCTCCTCTTCGGGACCTGCTTTACCGCGTGCGTATGTCGCAGTCGCGCTGGTGAGCGATGCAAGGCGTTCGGCTTTCGATTTTTGTACGTTTCCGCTCTCATCAGGTACGGGTTCGGTCAGTCTGACGTTTTCCGAATAGTTCGTCCACACGAACCAGATAGGAGCGGGAACGCCAGGGACGATTTCGGCAAGGAACACTCCGATGAATTTTGCTCCGCCGAAATTTATTCTATAGTCACAGATATACCACCATAGGAGCGTAAAGCACGTGAAGCACCACTCGACGATTGCCCCGAATATGGGTATGAAACCCGCGAGCCACACGAAGGTTGCCGTAAAGATGTACGGATGTATCGACGGTATCCGTTTATGCCCAAATGAAATGAACGACGTCGCGCTCGGGCGCGCGGTGGCGGCATCAGCCATCTCTTTATTGTACTAGTCGCGGGCGGTACTGGAGAGCCTCGAGCACATGCGCGGGTTCTACGGTCTCGCTTTCGGAGAGGTCGGCGATGGTGCGGGCGAGCCGGAGGACCCGGTGGTAGGCGCGCGGCGAAAGGCGCATGCCTTTCGCCGCTTGCGTCAGAGTCGCTCTCGCCTCTTCCGTGATGCCGGTTTCCTTCCCGAGCGCTTTGCCCGGGAGTTCGCCATTGACGTGCGCCTCGAGTTTGAGCTTTTTGGCGCGCTCAAACTGTTTTTCGCGCGCCGCGCGCACGCGCTCGCGTACCAACGCGGACGATTCTCCCTTTTCGCGCTCGCCGAGCTTTTCATGCGGCACGTTGGGCACGTCTATCCAAAGGTCGATGCGGTCTACGATCGCGGCGGAGAGTTTTTTATCGAACCGCGCACGCTCCCGCGGGTCGGCATTCGCGGCAGGCGGATTCATGGCTGCAATGAGCATGATGTTTGCGGGAAATGTCGCGGAACCGCTTGCACGCGACACGGTTATCGCGCGGTTCTCCAACGGTTCTCGCAAGGCTTCGATTGCTCGGCGGTCGAACTCGGGGAATTCATCAAGAAATAAGACACCTCGATGAGCCAAGGTCACCTCTCCGGGCTTCACGGTATTTCCGCCGCCCACCAAGGCGACATAAGAAGCGGTGTGATGCGGAGCGCGTATCGGAGGATGCGCGATGAGCCGCTCTTTTAAGACCCCGGCAATGGAATGGATCGCGGTCACCTCGACCGCTTCCTGAAACGACAGAGGCGGCAGGATGCCAGCAAGCGCCGTTGCAAGCATCGTTTTCCCAGTTCCCGGGGGTCCCATGAACGCGACGTTGTGCCGCCCGGCTGCCGCTATTTCCAAGCCGCGTTTCGCGGTTTCCTGTCCCTTGATATCAGAGAGGTCGACCGACGCCGCTTCCGTTTTTTCTTCTACCCCGGTGTGATGGGGTGTTTCAGGAATAAGCTTCTTTTTTGCCACATGCGCGACCACTTCTCCGAGCGAACGCGCACCGAAAACGGCGATGCCCTCGACGAGCGCGGCCTCGGCCGCGTTCTCTTCAGGCACGATGATAGATGAAAATCCGAATTTCTTCGCGGCGAGGGCAGCCGGCAGAACGCCGTGCACGCCGCGCAAGGTTCCATCAAGTGCGAGCTCTCCCAAAAAGAGCGTGTGAGCGGGATCGAACGAAATTTCCTCGGCAGAAAGGAGATACGCGAGCGCCATCGCAAGGTCGAAGACCGTGCCTTCCTTCTTTATATCGGCCGGAGCGAGCGAAATGACGACTTTGTGGTTTTTGCTTTTGGGGGATGGGAAACCAGTGTGCTTTATTGCTGCTGAAATCCTGTCGCGTGCCTCCTCGACGGCTTTGCCGGCGAGGCCGACGACGGAAAACGAGTACAAGCCGCGCGAGAGGTCAGCTTCCACCGTCACGCGATCGGAAAGCGGGAAGTTCGGCTGGACGCTATACACGCGCGCGAACATGCGCATAGTGTAACGCGAAATGCACAACACATAACGTCGAAAGAAAGCCGACGTTTTGTGTTATGCGTTCCACGCTACGCGCTTAGCGCATGTGCTTCTTGCAGGTCGGTGCGGCGGGGTTTGCCGCGAGCCGGTCGAGCTCGATTTCTTCCCCGCCGATCTCGCAGACGCCGTAGCCGCCGCTCTCTATTTTCTCGAGGGCCTTGATGACAAGATTCAGCCGCCCCTCAAGCTCGTTCAAGGTCGCGTTGTTGTCTTCCATGTCTTCGATGATGTCGGCATTGTCGTTCCGGTCCGGGCCGAATTCGTCTCCCGCGGGCTTCGTTGCAACCCAGTCCGAGGGGTTTGCGGGATTGCGCGTGCCGAGCTCCGAAAGTTCGGTCTCAAGAAGCGCCTTCTCTTCTTCGAGGGCTTTTTTGAATTTCGCGATTTCGTTTTCGCGCATCCCGCCATCCTAGCGTGGCGGAGCCCTTTGCGCAATTCGTTTCAGTTGCTTTTGCTTTGGAGCGAGAGGCGCGTGATGACTTCCCGCACCGTGCTGTCGTTCGTCGTCATGAGGAGGATGCTCTGGCTCATGAATGCGTAGAGGATCGGCCACGCGCTCTGGCTCTCGCGCACGTCAAGATTCGCGAAGACACGGTCAGTGAATGAGAGTGTGGGCGCGCGCGTCGTGACGGATTCCGGCATGACGCCGTTCGGCGCGAAAAAGAAGCCGAGGGAGTCGCCCATGCCCCGCTCCCACACGAGCATCGCATGAAACGCACGGTCGTAGTCGGAGACGGAGACGAGGATAAAAGGCTGGGTGCCGTTCCCCGCGTGTACGCCGACGAGTATCGCGGTGGCGTTGCGCGCCAGCTCGTCCGGCGCCCCGAGCGCGGTGAGCACCTCTGCCGGAGAAAGGAGCGCGCCGTTTCGCAGGATATCTATTTCTTCGATTTCGCCGAGGCTCATGTGCGCTTTGGCTTTTATACCGGCAAGCGTCTGGGAAAGCGACTTCGATGAGTCTGCCGAAACACTCACGCGGTGGTTGACTGGAATGAGGCTCGGGCCTGCTACGACCGTCGGGGGGTGAGGAATGAACGAGAGCACACCAGCCACTGCTCCGATGCCGAGGAGAAGCAGGATGGCTGCGCCGCCAAGGAAGATCAACCGCGTGGGCCTCTGGGGCGCCGGCGCGGGCTCTCGCGCCGGCGCCATTTTTTCCGCGGTGATGATGGAGGAAAGCGTCACGCCGCGCTTTTTTATTTCTTTCCCGACGTCCTCGGCGTACGTGTGCACGACCGGAAGCTCTTCTGATGATTCAGCGCCGAAGACTTGCGCGCGCGGCGGCTCGGCGCCGCTCCGCGGCAGGGCCTCCTTGAGGCCGACTTCCCTCAAGTTCCGTTCGATCGGCATTCCGGATTCTTCGTCGTACGGTCCTGATACTATTGCGAGAGACGGTTTTGATTGTGCTTCAGAAACCGCGTTTCCTCTGTGGAGGATATCCGAAAGGTCAGTAAGTTTTCCAAGTCCGGTTCCCGTTTTTGAAGCAGCATCCTTGATCCACGGAGGAACGGCCAAAACCGGCAGCGCTTTCTCAGTCGCGTTTTGGGGCGCCGCGCTTGGCGCGCCGGGCGCGTCTGCTTTTTTCTCCGGCGTACCCGCCGGCAGAAGTTTTTCTTCGCTTATATTGTTTTGAAGCGTCGGCGTCGGCTGAGACGCTTCCTTACCAGCGGTGTTCTCCTCTGCCGGGGCGTTCTCCGTTATCACGCCTTCCATTGTACCCTCTCCGCTCGCCGCTATTTCCGTTTTCCGCCGCGGGCGTCAGACCTTTCCGCGCCGCGAACTCCGGATCAACCATCTTGATGGAAAGATTCACCCTGCCTTGGTCATCTATCTCTTTGACGACTGCTTTCACGATTTCACCGACCCGCAGAACGTCCTCCACGCGCGCGATCCGGAAGGGGGCGATTTCAGAGATGTGCACCAGCCCCTCGGTTTTCGCGTTCAAGCGCACAAACGCGCCGAAATTCATGATGCGCGTCAC
>CAZVGP010000018.1:0-1361 GCA_964626715.1 uncultured Candidatus Saccharibacteria bacterium | reverse complement strand
GGCACGCCGCCGTCCATGAGCGCGAGCGTGGATGCGCATACTGACCCCATCGAGGTGGAACCATTCGATGCGAATGCTTCTGAGACGAGGCGGATGGTGTACGGGAATGTTTCTTTCAGAGGAATGACCGCGGAAAGCGCTTTTTCTGCCAAGGCCCCGTGCCCTATCATGCGACGATTCATGCCGCCGAGCCTTCCGGTTTCTCCGACCGAAAACGGCGGGAAATTGTAGTGGTGCATGAAGCGCTTTTTCTCTTCCTTCCCTTCTATCGAATCGATGATTTGAGAGTCCTCTGGACCGCCAAGTGTAAGCGCCGAGAAAATATGCGTTCCACCGCGGTAGAAGATTCCCGAGCCGTGAAGTATCGGTGACACGCCGCCCGCCTGCGCAAAGAGAGGCCGCAACTCGTCCATCGCACGCCCGTCCACGCGCTTCTTTTCCACTATCGCTTTCTCACGCATGAGCTTCTCCAGCCGCTCGTCGAAATAGTCGGCTGCCGCTTTCACATCCTCTGGCATGGTTTCCGAAATCTTTTTCATGAATTCGTCCCTGAAGCTCTCGATGTGCGCTTTGCCTGCGACGTCGGAGAACACCGTTTTTTCGAAGCGCGGTTCGAATTCTTTGAATACCTCAGCAATCTCCGGCTTCAGCACTCTTTCAGACACCGGATGTTTCGTTTTCCCTAGCTCACTGATGACTTTTTTCTGAAAGAGCTGGATTTTTTCTATTTCTGCCATCCCGAATTCGAATGCTTTTTCCAAAACACCCTCCGCCACCTCCTTTGCTCCTACTTCCATCATTGTCACTGTCCCGTCTTTCCCGCACAAAAGGAGATCGAGCTCCATATCTTCCGCATCGCGCTCTTTGTACGTCGGATTCACGATGAACGAGTCAGAATCTTTCTTTTTTCCGATGCGCACCGCCGACACAGGCCCTCCCCACGGGATGTCGGATGTTGCGAGCGCGAGCGATGCGCCGATAACGCCGAGGACATCCGGGTCGTCTTCTTCTATGGAGAGCACTGTCACGACTACCTGTACGTCGGTTCGTATTGCTGGATTAAAAAGCGGACGGATAGTCCGGTCAACAACGCGCCCCGAGAGGATGGCATCGTCCGAAGGCCTCCCTTCGCGGCGGATGAACCGGGAGCCCAGGATCTGCCCTGCGGCGTAGAATTTTTCCTCGTAGTCAACGGTGAGCGGGAAATAATCGAGGTCACCGCGCTCCTTTTTGCCCATGACCGCGGTCACGAGAACGGTTGTGTTGCCGAGGCGCAATATCACCGAGCCGTTTGCTTGATCGGCGAGATCGGTAAACTCCGCGGAAAGCGTTTTTCCGCCAATCGGTGTCGAAAATTCTTT
>CAZVGP010000017.1:6713-12320 GCA_964626715.1 uncultured Candidatus Saccharibacteria bacterium | reverse complement strand
TCACGCAAAGACGTGTGGGTGCGGCGCTGGGCACTCATCCTGACCATTTTCATCGCAGGAGTGACGATGGCAGGCGACATCATCGCGCTTCTCACCGCATTTTTCCGCGGCGAAGAGCTCACGACCGCCTTCCTTCTCAAAGTGCTCATCGTATTCCTTGTCGCAGCGGCAGGTTTCATGCATTTCAGCGCCGACTTGCGGGGCTACTGGGATGCGAACCGGAAGCGCGAACGCATGGTGTCTATCGCGGTCGGCGTTCTCGCGCTCGTAACCGTGTTTTCCGGCTTTTTCATCGTGGGGACGCCCGAACACGCGCGCCTCGTGCGCCTCGATGGCCAGAAGGTTTCCGATCTCCAGAGCATCCAGTGGCAGATCGTGAGCTATTGGCAGGCGAAAGCGAAGCTTCCGAAGGTGCTCTCGGATCTCAATGACCCGATTTCGAATTTCACCGTTCCCGTGGACTCGCAGACAGGCGCATCGTACGAGTATCAAGCGGTAGCGCCGCTTTCTTTCAAGTTCTGCGCGAACTTCAATGCAGACTCACAGCCAACGTCATCCTACTCGCGCACCTACAGTGCTCCTATCGCCGCACCGATACCGGCAGGTGTTAAAGGCGTTGATCTCTCGGTTGACACGTGGGATCATGCAACAGGAAACATCTGCTTTCTCCGCACGATTGACCCGGAACGGTACCCTCCTCAAAAGAAATAGATTCCAGCTTTCAGGTTCTCGGTTCTAGCTTTATAATCTGCGGATGGCGAAGTCGTACGACCACCCCAGCTGTAAAGCCTGCGGCTTACAACGGGGCATACCGGCTCGTTTTTAGCATCAGTTCGATACATGGCGAAGAACTACGATCATCGAGACATCGAGCGCAAGTGGCGGGAGAGATGGGCGAAGGATAAGCTCTACGAGACTCCTGACACGGCGAAAGGAAAAGAGAATTTTTATGCGCTCGTCGAATTTCCATATCCGTCGGGAGATCTTCATGTAGGTCATTGGTACGCATTTTCAGTGCCAGACATTTTTGCCCGTATGAAGCGGATGCAAGGTTTCAATGTGCTGTTTCCAATCGGTTTCGATGCGTTCGGGTTGCCCGCTGAAAGTGCCGCTATAAAGGATAAAATCGATCCGAGCAAATGGACTTGGGAGAATATCAAACGTATGCGAGCACAGCTTCGGCTCATGGGCAATACGTTCGATTGGAGCCGCGAGGTGGTCGCGTGCGACCCAGAGTACTACAAATGGACGCAATGGCTCTTTCTAAAATTCTACGAGAAAGGTCTCGCATACAGAGGAAAAGCACTCGTGAACTGGGATCCCATCGACAAAACGGTTCTTGCGAATGAGCAGGTACTTCCCGACGGTACTGCGGAGCGTTCCGGCGCGAAAGTTGAAAAGAAAGAATTAGAACAGTGGTTTTTTAAGATTACCGACTATGCGGACCGGCTCATCGATGACTTGGAGTCCTTGGATTGGCCGGAGCCTATCAAGGAGTCCCAGAGGAACTGGATAGGGCGAAGCGAGGGAGCTGAAATTGATTTTCAGATAACCTTTGAGAACGGCGGAAAGCCCGGAACCATACCGGTCTTCACGACTCGCCCGGACACTCTGTATGGAGCGACTTTTTTCGTGTTCGCTCCCGAGCATCCATGGGTCACGCTCGTACTCGACAAGAATCACATTGGGGTTCTTAAAAACAGCGAGGATGTGCGGGCGTATGTAACTACAGCAAAGATGAAATCGGAAATAGATCGCACCGACGCGAAAAAGAAAACTGGCATCGAGCTCAAGGGAGTGAAGGCGATAAACCCGGGAACCAAAGAAGAAGTAGCGGTTTTTGTAGCTGACTACGTGCTTGCTTCGTACGGTACCGGGGCGGTCATGGGCGTTCCGGCATATGACGAACGCGATAAAGAGTTTGCGAAGAAGTTCAAGCTCACCATCAAAGAAGCGCCTCTCGAGGATTCAGAGAAAATCGTCGAGAGCGTCGGCGGAAGATGGAGAAAAAATTACAAGCTCCGCGATTGGCTTATCTCACGGCAGCGCTACTGGGGTTCGCCCATTCCCATCGTGTATAACCCCGAAGGGAAGCCGCATCCGATTCCCGAAAAGCACTTGCCGTGGCTTTTGCCTACTGATGTGGACTTCACGCCGACCGGCGTTCCGCCTCTTGCGCGCTCGAAAGAACTTCTTGAAAGAACAGAGAAGATTTTCGGAAAAGGGTGGAAGCCGGAAACAGATACGATGGACACGTTCGTCGAATCGTCATGGTATTTTCTCCGTTATCTCGACCCAAAGAACGAGGAAGAATTTTCTGCGCTCTCGAAACAGAAACACTGGATGCCTGTTGCTAGGTATTCGGGCGGAGCGGAGCATACGACCGTCCACGTCTTGTATTCGCGGTTCTTTTGCAAAGCGCTTTTTGACATGGGACTCGTCACAGAGGAAGAGCCGTACAAGGTTCGCATGAACCGCGGCATCATTCTTGCTGAAGACGGGCGCAAGATGAGCAAACGCTGGGGGAATGTCGTGAATCCCGACGAGCAGGTCGAGAATGCCGGGGCAGACGCCGTGCGCACCTACCTCGCATTCATCGGCCCCTACAACGAAGTCGGCTCGTACCCGTGGAATACGAACGGCCTCATCGGTGTCCGGCGTTTTTTGGAGCGCGTGGTTGGGCTTTCGGAAAAAGTATCGGATATACCCGTTCCGGATAATATTTTCGTGCTTCTTAATCAGACCATAAAAAAGGTCGGAGATGATGTCGAGAGCATGAAGTTCAACACGTCCGTCTCCCAGCTCATGATTTTCTCCAACGAGCTTCAGAAGCTTCCGGTTATGCCCCGCGATATGTATGAAATCCTTTTGAAGCTCCTCGCGCCGTTTGCTCCGCATCTCACGGAGGAGTTGTGGGAAGAACTCGGACACACAGAGTCCATTCACCTTCAAAAATGGCCCGCTTTTGATGTCTCGAAACTCGAAACCGACACAGTGGTCGTTGCGGTGCAGGTAGCGGGGAAGACGCGCGGCACGCTCCGCATGCCGCGCGGAATCAGCCAAAACGAGGTTCTTGCCGTTGCTCAAAAAGACCTCCGTTTGGCTCAATTCCTGCCTAAAAAGCCAAGCAGGGTCGTTTTCGTCCCCGACAGGATTTTGAACGCTATTCCATGACGGGGATAACTTGACAGAGGTTTGACGCTCCTATAAAACCATGCTATAAGACAATGATGCCTACCACAAAGCTTTCATTCCGACCGACGCAGGTGACGAAACGCCTCGTCCAAGGCCTTCCGGAGAGATCACGTGATGTTGTCGTCAGCCGCTTCGGCCTCGGCGCAAAAAGCAAGAGCGAGACTCTCGATGCCATCGGCAAGCGCTATGGAATCACCCGCGAGCGGGTGCGTCAGATAGAAAACCACGCCATCAAGCTCATACAGGATTCCGCTGCACTCACGAAGGAAGCGACAGCATTCGGTTCTTTGGAGAACGCTATCCGTGAACTCGGCGGCGTGCTTCCCGAAAAGACGATCCTGAATGAATTCGGAAAGGATCAGGAAACGAAGAACAACCTTTACTTCCTCCTTGTCGTCGGGAAGCCCTTCACGATGGCGAAGGAGACGGATGATTTCAAGACGCGCTGGTTCGTTGACGCCGATCTTGCAAAAGCTGTCGAAGATGCCTTGAAGCAGGTCCATACCGCGGTAAAACCGTCGGAAGTCCTGACCGAGGAAAAACTCGTCGAGCATGTCCTTTCATGCCTGACCCGCGTCAACGCCAAGTTCCGCTCGAAGGACACCGTGCGCCGGTGGCTCGAACTCTCGAACTGCCTTATGCGCAATCCCTTGGGCGAGTGGGGCAGGCCCGACGCGCCGGGCATCCGCGTGAAGAATATCCGCGACCACGCATACCTTGCCCTGAAGCGCCACGGCTCTCCGATGCATTTCAGGGAAGTCGCGAAAGCGATCCAGAGTCTCTTCGGAAAAAAGGCGCACGAAGCGACGACCCACAATGAGCTCATCAAGGACGATCGCTTTGTTCTTGTCGGCCGCGGCATCTACGCCTTGAAAGAGTGGGGATACCGCGCCGGTCCTGTCGTGGAGATCATCAAGCATATCCTGAGAGAGTCGGGACCTTTGACGCGCGAAAAAATCATGGAGCTTGTCGCGAAAGAGCGCTACGTAAAGCCGAACACCATCATCGTGAACCTGCAGAATCCCGCGTTCATAAAAAACAGCGGCAAGTACGCACTCAAAAACGCATAACGCACAGCGTAAAGCGCAGGCTCTCAAGCAATGCAGTCCCGAGGGGGAACCTCGGGATTTTCAAATCAGGCGTTACGCGCTAGGCGTTATCTGCGATGCGCGTGTTATATTTTCTCCATGTCACGGCGTGTCATCGTGCGCATCGGCATCCCTGCCGTGCTCATTTCGATACTTCTCCTTATCTATTACGCGCCGCCAGTCGCGGCTTTCATATACGAAACAATCGCGGCGCTTGCGCCCGTTTGGCTTCCGCTTTTGCTTTTGTACCTCGCATGGCCCTTGTGGCTCCGCTTCGCGCGCGAACAGTTCGTTACGAGCGTCCCGTATGCCACGCTTGAGCTCAAGCCCGGCCCCGAGACGCCGCGAAGCGCGAAGCCCATGGAGCTCGTCTTCTACTCTCTCTATCACCGCGTTGAGATTACGAAGCGAGAATATCTCTTGGGACACGTGCGCCTGCCGTGGTCGTTCGAGGTCTATGCGCACGCCGGTACCGTCCGTTTTTTCGTGCATCTGCCGGAGAATCACCGTTCTGCCATTGAGAGCCGCGTCCGTTCCGAATACACCGACATGGACATAGAAGAGGTGCGGGATTATTCGCGCGAGATCCCGTTCCATGCCTTTTCGATGCAGCTTGCCATCCGCGAATACGCGCTCGCAAAGCCCGACCCGTATCCTTTGAAAACATACGAACACTATGAGAGCCAAGACCCGAAGCGCGATTTGTTTGCCGAGATGCTCGAGGAACTCGCCACGCTCGCGACCGACGGCCACATCCTCATCTCATATATCATCCGTCCGCACCAGCGGGAACGGACGAGCTACTTTCAGGATCCGCACGATACTCTGCATGAAGACGCGTACCGCGTCATCGGCGAGATTCTCGGCTCCAAAGGCGACATCCATGCGCTCCTTCCGGCGCAGCAAGCGATAGTGCTTGCGATTGAGGGGGGGCTCAAGAAACCTTCGTTCGACTGCGGCATCCGCGCCCTCTACGTCGCCGAGAGGCATGCCTATAACGAAGCGAACGAGCAGAAACTCGAAACGCTGTTTCAGCGGTTCAACGACGACGACCTCAATGGTTTTGTCGCGCACGATCCGGCGGAGCGTTCCGGGCTGATCGTTTCCGAAGCTTTTGCACTGTCACGTGAGCTCAAGGCCCATCATTTCATGCGTACCTACCGCTCGCGGTCGTTTTTCGCTCCGCCGTACGTCGGGAAACCATTCGTTCTCAATACCGAAGAGCTTGCGACTGTCTTTCACATGCCGCCAGCCGGCCGCGGGAGCGTGCTCGCGCATCATCGGAGCGTCAAGCTGGAGCCGCCCGAGAACCTGCCGGTATGAC
>CAZVGP010000017.1:3457-6613 GCA_964626715.1 uncultured Candidatus Saccharibacteria bacterium | reverse complement strand
CTTCTTTCTGAAAAAGAAAACGCTTTTTCTCTCGCGTATCGTTTCTCACGTGGCGTGAGCGGCTTGAAGCCCGTCAAAGTTACGATTCCCGAGGGCTCGACCGTGCGGCAGGCCGCGGCGATACTGAAAAACGCTCTCGGCGATTTTGACAGCGATGCGTTCATCGCGCTCGGAAAGCCCGACGAAGGGTATCTTTTCCCCGATACATATTTTTTCATTCCCGGCGTTTCGCCGCAGGCGGTGATTCAGACGATGAAAGACACCTTCGACAAGCGCGTCTCGCCGCTTCTGCCCCAGATTCAGGCATTCGGCCGCTCGGAATCAGACGTCGTCATCACGGCGTCCATCCTCGAGAAAGAGGCTAGGCAGCCGGAGACGCGCCGCACGATCGCAGGCATTTTGTGGAAACGTCTGAAACTCGGCATACCACTCCAAGTTGATGCCACCTTCGGCTATATTTCTGGCACGGATACGTATAGCCCTTCTCCAGAGGATTTGAAAATCGACTCTCCCTATAACACCTATAAATACCCAGGATTACCCCCGGGCTCGATAGGGAATCCCGGCATCGAGACCATCGAAGATGCGATAACGCCTATTAAGACCCCGTATCTGTATTATCTCACCGACAAGGAAGGGAATATCTACTACGCAAAGACGCTTGCCGAGCATGTCGCGAATCAACAGAAGCTGAAATAAGATAGTCTGTAACCCAATCCAAATTGAAAGGGTTTTATACCTAGGTAGAAGGTCAAGTTTACCAGCAGTTGACAAGCAGGCAAATCCACAATAAGATATATCAAGTTTAAAAGCCCTAAATTTTTGAAATATGGCTGAAGGAAGAGAAATGAGAAAAACATACTCAATCAAGTGGGTTGAGAAAACTGGGCGCGGAGTAGGAAGAATAAAATCTGGAGCTTTGAAGCGCGGTTTCGAGACCGTGTGGGACAAAATCGGACTCCGAATGCATGCAATTGACTACGGTATACACGGCCCCTTGTCTTTTAGTCAAATTCAGAGGGCAGAAAAACGAGGTTTGAGGACTGAAAACGTTGATCAAAAAGCAATCACGGCTGCAGTTGAAGCCGCTAGCGATCATATGCCTTTAGTGATGCTTGGCGCGCTTTTGAATTTTCCTGGAACTATTATAGCAATAATAACAGCCCCTGATTAGCTGGGTAAAGAAGAAGTAGCGCGCCAGTGCAATCATAAAGTCATTTGCAACTAAAAACCCGCCACACCGCGGGTTTTTAGTTGCATGTTGAAACTAGCACCAAGAAGCTTGAACCGGTACACTTTCTTCATGCAAAATTTTTTTTGTCGGCCTTTCAGGCGGAATTGATTCTCGATACTGACGCATCTTACACTACTATATATGATAGTGTGAGTTACTTTCTTGACTGCAGACGTCTTATTTTCAGTGAGAGAGGGAAAAGTAGGAAGTGCAACGGGTAACGTTTTTTCATCCATGCAAGAGAGTAAGGAGTAGCCTTCCGCATTTGCATTGAGCGTTCCATCTCGGCTATGGCGTTCTCAAAACCGGGGAATTGGTCGGTAAGCCATCGGCGCACTCGATCTATCGTTCCAGGTCCCACCCTCATCCGCTTCATGATTGATTCGTAAGTATCACCAGTGAGTAATGCTTGCGCGATAAGTATTCGCCGGCCCAGCATAATCCGTTCGCTCTCCGTGAGAAGATCGCGCAGAAAGAGCTTCATTCCGCTTCTCCCCTTCAAAGATGCTGCCGCCGTATACAGAACGTCTAAAGTTTTTATTCTCTCTTCATTCGAGAGCTCTGCCGCTTTCCGTTTCATCGAATCATACTATCATATATGATAGTATTGCCTATGCACATGAGACAAGTTTTTGATAAGCTTAAAGAATGAAAACGGTTTTTGTGGGACTCTCGGGCGGGGTTGATTCCGCTGTTTCGGCGTATCTTCTCAAGAAACAGGGATACATCGTTGTCGGGACATTCATAAAAGCGTGGGAGCCGGATTTTTTGCCCTGTACTGGTGCGGAAGACCGGCTTTCTGCAATGCGTGTCGCAGCGCACCTTCAGATTCCATTTGTTGAGTATGACCTCGAAGAGGAGTACAAACACGATGTCGTGGATTATTTCATTTCAGAATACAAAGCCGGCCGCACGCCGAATCCGGATGTCGTCTGCAACCGCACCATCAAGTTCGGTGCGTTCTGGGAGTGTGCCAAAGCAGATGGAGCGGATGCAATCGCCACAGGACACTACGCGCAACGCATAGCGCACAGCGTGGAGCGTGGAGCGCCACGTTACGCGTTACGCGTTTCGCGAGATGCGAACAAGGACCAGACATATTTTCTGTGGACGCTGACGCAAGAGGACCTTTCGCATTCATTTTTTCCCGTAGGGGGAATGGAAAAATCAAAAGTGCGTAAGATTGCGCAAGGAGCAAAGCTCCCGAACGCTTTGCGGAGGGATTCTCAAGGATTGTGTTTTCTCGGTCATGTTGATATGGCCGAATTTCTGAAGCGCTACATTCCAGCAGAGCGAGGCATCGTACGCGATGAGTCGGGCACCGCGATAGGTGAGCACGAAGGGGCGTGGCTTTACACTATAGGCCAAAGGCATGGATTCATCGCGAGCGCGCAGGAGCGTCACTACATCGTGAAGAAAGATATCAAGAAGAATGAGCTTATTGTCTCGACCAAACCTCTCGGAGAGAAACCGGAAAATGAATACAGGTTGTCAAATCTGAATTGGATATCAGGAAGCGCTTCTGAAGGAAACGTTCTTGCCCGATACCGCTACCGCCAGCCGCTTCTCGAAGCTACGGTGCATGGCGATACAGTTGCGTTTAATGATCCGCAGCTTATCGCGGCAGGGCAGTCGGTGGTTTTCTACTCCGGCGAGCAAGGAGCGCCGCGAGAGTCTGCTCTCATGGCGTCCGAGCGAAGACGGAGCAAAGATGCGCGGCCGCTTATCCCCGCGCATCTTTATGACAAAAAAGGCGGAACGTGCCTCGGAGGAGGAATCGCCTAGTGTTATCATTCTCGTATGCCAATAGTCGTCAAAGGAGATGGGGAACGGGAGGAGTTTGATGAAGGAAAGCTCGTGCGTTCGCTCGAACACGCGGGGGCGGATGCGGAGCTCGCGAAGCGGATCGGCGCTGAAATCAC
>CAZVGP010000017.1:2300-3357 GCA_964626715.1 uncultured Candidatus Saccharibacteria bacterium | reverse complement strand
TGGCGTCTCTCGGGCTTACCGCTTCGAAAACCGACGCGATCATCGCGGAAAGCACTGCTGTCTGCCGCGTATGAGCCCAGTCTACAAAGCCAAGACTTTCGACCCGTCGTCGCGCGAGCCGTTCCGCGTGAGCCGCTCGAAGATAGACCTCTTTATGGAATGCCAGCGCTGTTTCTGGCTCGACCAGAAGCTCGGCGTCAAGCGCCCCGACATGCCGACGTTCACGCTCAATAACGCCGTCGATGAGCTTCTCAAGAGGGAGTTTGATATACATCGCGCGAAGGGGACGAAGCACCCGCTCCTCAAGGCCTACGGCATCGATGCGGCCCCCTTCGCACACGCGGACCTCGAAAAATGGCGTGATGCACTGCGCCGCGGCATCGAGTATGTCCATCCCAAGACGAATCTTTCTGTGAGGGGCGGCATCGACGATGTCTGGATAACACCGGGAAAGGAGCTCATCATTGTCGATTACAAGGCGACCAGCAAGCGCAAAGAGATAGAGCTCTATGAAAGCTACAAGCGGCAGGTCGAGGTCTACCAGTGGCTCTTCCGCCGGAACGGCTTCAAGGTTTCCGATACTGCATATTTCGTATACGTGAACGGAAATGCCGATGCGCCCTCTTTCGATGGCAAATTGGAATTCGACGTACAGCTCATCCCCCACAAAGGCGACGACTCGTGGGTAGAACCTGCGCTCATGCGGATGCGCGCAGCATTGGAGAGCGATGAAATTCCTCCGGTCGGAAAAGGATTCGGCGGCGGGCGCTGTGATTACTGCTCGTATCGCGAAGCTGCAGGAGAAAAATTCCAGGCGCTTGCGAAGAAGAAACCACTTGGGCATACTGTCAAGCCGAAACCGCCTTCGAAAAACCATGCACGCACGCTTTTCGACTAGATTCAGGGACCGCGTTCTTGCTGTCGTCAAGAAAATCAGACGCGGGAAGACCCTCTCATATAAAGAGGTTGCGGTGCGGGCGGGGCATCCCGGTGCCGCCCGCGCCGTCGGTTCCATCATGGCCGCGAACCGAGACAAATCCGTGCCGTGCCACCGTGT
>CAZVGP010000017.1:0-2200 GCA_964626715.1 uncultured Candidatus Saccharibacteria bacterium | reverse complement strand
TCTTAATTATACGATATATCGTACAGTTTGCGTATAGTCAGCGATTCAGCGTTTTGTTTTATCACCAAATCTTCGCGCGCTTCTCCGGTGGGCGATAAAGGCGGCTTCCCTTGGTCACGCTGAACGCGTCATAAAATGGCTGGAAGTTCGACAAGGGGCCGTTGACGCGGAAGGGATTGGGGGCGTGCGGGTCATTTAATGTTATAAGCTTGAGATACTCATCTCTGAAAACCCCGCGCTCGGCTTGCGCAAAGGCGAGGAAGAAGCGCTGCTCCGGCGTCCATCCGTCAATGTTTTTTCTGCCGGTTTTTTCAAGATGTCTCTGGTACGCATCAAAGGAGATGGCGAGGCCGCCGAGGTCCGCGGCATTTTCGCCGACGGTCAGCTGTCCGTTCACACTGACGCCGGGCGCCGATTCGTACTCGTTATATTGTTCGACGAGCAGTTTGGTTTTCGCATCAAATCGGGAGCGATCTTCCGGCGTCCACCAGTTCTTCAGATTTCCTTTCGCATCGTATTTCGCGCCCTGATCGTCGAACGCATGCGTGATCTCATGGGCGATGACGGATCCTATGGATGCGTAATTGGCGGCATCGTCGGCTGACGGATCGAAGAACGGCTGCTGGAGGATGGCGGCGGGGAAGACAATGTCGTTCAGGGTCCCGCTGTAATAGGCGTTGACGGTTTGCGCGTTCATGAACCACTCGTTGCGGTCGACCGTTCTGCGTTCGAGCTTTCGCAGGGCCTTTCGATGCGCGTGGGCGCCCGCTTTCATGAGATTAGCGAAATACTTGTCGGAAGAAATCGTGAGGCCGCGATATCTTTCAAAACGCTTTGGGTGGCCGATTTTTCTCCGGATAGCATGAAGCTTCTGGAGCGCTTTTCTTTTTGTTTTCGGCCCCATCCACTCGAGCGCACGCAAGTGCTCGTCGAACGTCTCAAAGATGTCGTCAACCAGAACTTGCATTTTCTTTTCAGCTTCTGCGGTAAAGTGGCGCTTTATGTAGAGCGCGCCGAGCGCTTCGCCAATGTTGCCATTAATGGACCTCAACGCCCGCCGCCAGAGCGGTTTCAGTTCTTTTTGTCCCATGAGTGTTTTCCCGTAGAAATCAAAATTGGCGGCAATAAACTCTTCAGACAAAGATGCGGCGTTGTCATTCACGATGTGCCAGTCGAGATATGTTTTAAGGTCGGGAAGAGAGGTTTCGGCCACCACTGCCGCAAGCCCTTTGAAGAAATCCGGCTGATTCGCAATGACCTTGTCGGTGTTATGCGCTCCCGCTATCCTCACGAACTCTTCTATGTTGAGTTCCGGAGCGCTCTTCGCGAAATCTGCAAGGATGAATGCATGATAGGTTTTGTCTGCGTCGCGCCTGTCTTCTTTGGCCATGGAAATCCGCGCGAACGCTGTCTCCATGCGGAGGACCGTCTCTGCCGTTTTCTCTGCCTCGGCGGGAGTTTTACCGGCGAGCGCCGCAAGCCGCTTCACGTGAGCGCGGTACGCATCGCGCACGCGTGAGTGCTCGGCATCGTCTTCAAGGTAGTACTCTCTGTCCGGAAGCCCCAAGCCCCCTTGGGCGAAGTGGAGCCGGTAGCGGCTACTCTCTTTAGCATCTTGAGCGACATAAGTGTTCCAAAAGCTTGAAATACCGAAGCGTTGGTTTTTCGCAAGGTAGGCGAGAAGCTCATCCTTTGAGGCGCATCGCGCGACACCTCTGCGCCACAAAGCAAGCGGAGCGGCGCCCAGCTTGTTTCTGACTTCCATGTTCATGGCCGAGGCGTTCCAATCGCGCACAAGCTGCTCGGGAACGCCGCGAGGCACATGGCGTTTGGCAGGCACTTCCTCGAGGATGTCCTTTAGCTGCAACTCGGTCTCGTATTCAAGGGCGGTGAAGTTATTCCAGTCTGGTTCGTCGTCGGGTATGCGCGTTGTGGTGAGCCACGTGCCATTGGCATAGCGAAAAAAATCGTCCTGCGGGTGGATGCTCGTGTCCATGGTTTCTCTATCAAATCCCCATCCTGAAGTGCGTTCCATGTCTTTGCGGTCGCGGGCACCTGTCGTTTTGCCAAATCGTCTCTCGCTCTCGGGGTCGCTCATACTAGACTGATGCTGTAGCATATATGACCTGCGAGGTTTATACAAATCGTCATTGAGTAATATGAATCATCGAAAACCCTATCAATATAAGGCTTTTTTGGC